>NZ_JBLZXR010000113.1:0-12194 GCF_050285345.1 Acinetobacter sp. | reverse complement strand
TGCTGTGCTGCTTTTCGCACAGACATTTCATCTCGAATCATAATTTCTATGACTTTATCTTTAAAATCTTTTGAATACCCCATATCTCTATTGTTCTATAGTTTTTAGGATTTGGCTATAGATGCTCAACCCCTATAAATAAGAGCTATAGCTAAATTCTAAAAATATCAGCACGTAAAAATATCTGTAAAATTCCATTCTTTAAGGTCTTTGGTGTACTGAAGAGTTAAGTAATCAGCTATATCCTGTATTAAATTTACGGAATTAAGTTGCCCCGCCCCAAGTAATTACTTAAATTTAATGATAATTGGGGTTAATCTAATTTTTAACTATTTGTGCAATAACGCTCATAAAAATTATTTTATAATTTACAATATTTTGCAACACCTACACTATAATAGAAACCAATATTCCACTGATTCATTGTTCTCACAACTAAAGCACCACTACTTAAATCCTCTAGATCTGTTAAAGGTTTTGCTATTACGATAGTCTTTTCATCATCTTTACTACAGTAAATATCCTTTCCATTAACTTCTCGCATAAATTTCCAATCATTTTTAATTAGTTTTTGTTTAATAAGAGAATAATCTTTTTCATTAAATTCTTTTTCAGAAATATAATAAAAGGAAGATGTAGAGTATGCTGCAACAACATCTCCATCATGAATTAGTTTATAATCAGAAAAAATTATATTTTTGATATCAAAAATATAATTTAATTTCATGTTTTTTTTTGATGAATCATTTACATCTGTATTTGAACAACCAACCATAAAAATAAAAAACAAAACGAAAAATCTCATTAAATTTATCCTTAATTAATTCACCAAAACAGATTACCCATCTTACTTAATTCATGGTTTATATTATAATCAACTGGACCATTATAACCCTCAGGTAACGTTACTTCACGAGTAGGTATTTTAAATAGATAATCTTTAATATTCCCAGCAGGTTGTAATCCACCTGCAGATATATCAAGGCCACCACCTATTGTTCCTCCTATTCCTACGGCTGTATATTGTTCTTTAGCTAACCTCGGGCCTTTTTCTGTTATATCTAACTGTATCGGTTTATCGACACCAAATGCTATTATTCCTAAATTTGCATTTGCAGTAACACTCATCCCCTTCATTAAATCATCCGTAGCATCAGCTCGATCTGCTGTTTTAGGTAATTTTTGTATTGCATAGAAGATACATGACACCCCCCCTCCAAATTTCATTTTAGGATTTACACTTGTCATTTCTTTTGTTAAATCTCTGATATAGGCAACACTTGCTCCTCCACCTCTGTATAAATTACCGTTATTTAAGTTAACCGCAAGAGTAGCTGATGCACCTAATGCCCCACCTGAACAGACTAGGTAATCTGGATTTGGAAAATTACATTCAACATATCTACACCTAGTTTTAGTTGGAGCTTTTGCAGCCCAAGGGGCTAAACCTAATACATCAACCACCTGATTTGGATTATTTACATATTTATATTCATTAATATCTCCAATTAATCCAATCGGATCCTTACTTATATAACGTGCACTAAACGGATCATAATATCTGTAACGGTTATAGTGTAATCCTGTTTCTTCATCATAATATTGACCTTGGAAGCGGATATGACTCTGCTCCAAAGGATTATTTAGATGTTGTGCTTTAATCTCTTGCGTTTTGCCCCATGTATTTAAAACAATTTCCCAAACACGCTCTCCCAACTCATTACTTAATGCCTGTGGTGTCCCCACTTGGTCACAGTGATAAAAAGTTATGCGTTCGAATTTGGTTCTGTTTTTACGTGAATCTGTCCGCCAAACAGGGTCTTTTTGAATTGAATAAGGTTCTGTCTTAAATCGTTCATAATTTGGTGTATCTATCAGTTTTATAAATCCAAAATAACCTGCTTGTAGAAGTGGCACAAAGCTATTCGGTTCATAAACGTAATGTTTAGTATAACTGTTTTGGGTATCTCGATCTTGTCTAGATTCCCAAACCATTAAATCACCATCCCAACCAAATAATGTGAAGCTATTATTAGTTTTATTAGCTTTGTATAAACGTCGTCCAAATATATCATAGCCATATTCGGTAATTTGACCGTTATAATCACTTTGAATCAGGCGTTTAAAATTATCCCATTTGAGTTTCAGATGTTCTCCTACAATTTGAGTTTCAACTACATTTCCTTGGACATCATATTTGTATTGCTTTCCTTGGTAGCTTTTTACAAGGTTATTTTTGACTTCTGTAGTTTGTGATTCAATTGGATTAATTAAATTACCTGCAGGATCAAACCTAAATTTTTCTGTATTTCTTTCACTTTGACTACTAATTAAACGTCCAATGGCATCATATTGGTATTTCAACTGCCCTAGACGATTGTCTTGCACTTCAGTTAATAGATAATTTTTGTCGTAGTGATATTGACGCTGTACTTGATGCATCAATCGATCTATTGTTCCTTCTTCAGGCTGAATGTTTTGTGTGATAAGTAAGCCCACTTCATTGTATTCAGTCTTTTGAATCAAACCATTAGCAAGAAAACGCTCCGTCTCGCGGTGTAAATCATCACGTTTAAAACCGACCATATCTTTCTTATTTAAAGCGACACCATAAACATGACCAGAGCCATATGTTAAGTGTGATACTTCTTGCCCATCTGGACGAATGGTATTAATCAGATTTCCTAATTCATCATACTCATAACGTAGTACTGCGGTCATTGGTGTTAGATTAGGCAATTTATAGTGTTGATGTTCTCTCTTAACTCTTCCTAAACGATCATAAAAGTAATCAATTTTACTATGTTCATTTTCTACACTCAAATAATTATAGAGTAAATTGTATTCGAAATTTTCATATGCTTTTTCATTTGTAATTTTATTTATAAACTCTTTAGACGATATTTTCCCTTCATTATTATAATGAATATTCACCAAAAGATCTTTTAAATCTATAGAGGATATAAATCCCCTATAATCATAAATATATTTCTTCTCAAAACCATCAAAACCTTTTTCTACTGATAATCTATTATACATATCATATTCAAAAGTATAATCCTCTGCTTTTTGATTAATTACTTTTGTTATATTGCCAATCTTATCCCAATAATAAGATACACAATTTTGATTCGTATCAGTTCGTTTTTGCAATAAACCAACAGTATTGTATTGATAGGTTGTGACTTTCCCAGCCATATCGATATGTTTCAGTAAACGTCCTTCCTGATCATGCTCAAAATGTTCTTCCTGACCGTCTGGAAAAATAATCGTTTTGAGTTGACCTTTATCAATGCCATGAGTACTGTACTGATACTGTACCCCTGTCTGATCAGCACTTATTTTTTGCTTTAGAACCCCTTCTTGATTATATTCCCAAACACTTTGCTTACCTGAGCAGTCAGTATATGCAATTATTTTCCCAAGGTCATCGTATTGAATTTTTTTAATACCGCCTTTAGCATTGATCACTTCAATCAATTGTCCTTCAGCATCATATTTATATTCCGTTTTTTGATCTAATGGATTAATTTCTTTTGTCATTAATCCGTCACTATTGTATTCACGCTTCCAAATATTACCTTCGGGATCTTTTATTTCGGTTAAATTGCTCTTTTCATCATAAGAAAATTTGATCACACCACCATTAGGTTGAATAAACTTTACCAAATCATTTTTATCATTATATATTTTTTCAGACTCAATCCCGAAATAATCTATTTGCCTAGTAATTTTTTTATTTTTGTCACGTGAATACCATTTCTCTCGACCATCCGCTAAACGGATGCGATAAGTAAAACCATCTAAGTCAAAATAGTAGTATGTTGGAATATTATAGGCATTGTAAACTGCTACTTGACGTAAACGTGGGTGCCATTTTAATGCGTTTTTAAAACTACCATCGTCTGCCCATTCTTCAACGGCTTTAGCTGTTGGCAAATTTGAATCATAACTGATATTTTGTCCACGTCCTGTACGGTCAGTATAACGTGTAAGTTGATGGTGGGCATTGTATTGGTATTGACGAACGTGACCATTTTCATCAATCGCCTCAATCAAGTTACCTTGTTGATCATATTTATATTGTGCTAAAGGTGTTGCTAAATCATTGACAAAAATGGCAACAACTCGACCTTGATCATTATAAGCAAATTTTAACGTATTATAAGATTTTTTTGTTTTAAAATTAACCGATGTTAATAAAGCCTTTTTATCAATTAAATAATAATTAACTTCAAACGAGTCTCCTGTACTTACATTTACTCGTGAAGCTAAATTAAAAGTATTCCCTTTATCAAAACTTATAAAATCAAAAACTTGTGATGTACCAAAATTCATCCTAATTGTATTTTCATTTAATGGGGTTAATATTATTCCTTCAAATGGTACTTCAACAGTTTCCTTAGGGTAGTCTTCAAATAACTTAATAACTCTACCCTCCTCAATATAATAATACCCTTCATCTTTTCTCATTATCATATTAGAGAATGGTATCATCCAACGTGCTCCTATATTACTCCCATCTAAATCACTCATTTGTGAGTTGTATAAACGACGAAAAACTAATCCCACTTTAGGTAAGGTAAAATCACTATGACTGATGCGCTCTGCACCAATAGCGTAACTTATACTATTGCTCGTTGCTACTTCTTGATCATTACAAATTGGGATAGACAATGCATCAGCCTGTAAAGCTAAAAACTCTAAAGTATCCCCCGTCGTATGCTGCTCATGCTCCCCAGTTTGATTAATCGGTACACTGGCATTGGCTTTGTTGCCTTGGGTTTTAATGGCTTTTAAAGTTTCCTGAATCAGCCATGCCAAACTGTATTTTAGACCTGCATTAGCTTGACGTTGAATTTCATTAGGAAGTAAGCTCAATGCCTGAGTTGCTTCGGTTTGTAATAATGTACCGGTCTGTGCTTTTCTAATTTTAGGTAGCATATTGGCAAGTGCATTGGCTTTGGTTAAGTCAATCAGCGGTTTGGTCCAATTACTGAATTGCTCAGTCGGATCACGTTTTTCTGCAGTTGCGCCAAAACTAATAGTGGGTGAAACAAGCCCTGAATTAATAGGAGCGGCAAATGTATTTAGAATAGACATCCCTAAATTCGTCGCACCTGAAAGCAAGGTAGGAAGTTTAGTTTGAGTTTCAGTCAGAAATTTTTCTAAATCCCCTGCCATTTGTGCATTTAAATGCAAGGTCATACGGCGAATATCAGCTTCTTGAATTTTGCCATTTTCTGGATAGAGCTTTTCAGCCATCAATCCCAATAATGGACGCAATGCCATACGCACATGCGCTTCAGCTTTTGGCTCTAAATATAAGCCAATCAGGTTCATGCTTAACAATGCTGCTTTTTGCACTGCGGCATCACCTTGTTCTGGATCGGTTGCAAATAATAGTAAGTCCAACACTGCACCTGAAAGTGCAAAAATATTGGCCACCGTAGGCACATTTGCATTGGCTTTTAACTGCTCAAGGCTGGTATTTCCACAGGCCTTTAAATAATCCTGAATTTGATGCGCTATAAACTTATGATCTTCCGTATGAGTCACACTCTCTAAATTGAAAATTGCCAGTTCTACCGCTGGCTTATTTGTCGATTGTTGTTCTTGTTGAACATTTTGTTCAGTCGTCATGTAAAAACCTATTACTCAAATTCTAAATTATTTAAAACTGTCTTTCGTTCAATCTTTTAGCAAATACTAACCGTTGTTCTTTTTCGGTTGTGTGGTTTCACTATAAGAAAGGTAAGGGCTGGAATATTGTTTCCTATCCACCCAATCATCACTCACAATGACTGGAGCAGACTCCACTTGCTCTGGCGCCTTAATTTCAGCTGGACGAGGTACACTGACTGGAGCAATAGCTACAGTTGTAGCAGGGGATGAACTTTCTCGAATCGTTTCGGTATAAGTTAATGCCCGAGTTGAATAGGTTTTTTTCCGTCCTACAATATCTGCATCAATGGTGGGTCTTGAATTTTGAACTGCTGCAGCCGTTGAATTAGAAACAATTCCATTGCTTTGCCCAAAACCGCCAAGTCCACTCGATAAGCCTTGAGCACCTTGCCTCAAACTTGCCATTTGTGAAGCTGAAAGTCCCAAATTTAATTTGGATGAAATTGCAGAAAGTGCAGAATTTGTGGCTTGATCTTTAAACTGATTTAAAGCTTGTCCACCTATATCTTTTAATGCATTTTTCCCAATATTTTTTAAGGAATCTGCATTTAAATTAAAAAGATTATCTTTTAACTGTGAGGTTAAATTTTGCCCCAATGCACCTAAAGTATTTTGCATAAAGTCTGAGGCACCCGGAATAACTTTCTCAGCCCAGTTATAATCACGGTTAAAATGACTGGATTGATCCCATGCACTGCGTGGATCCGTTTCAAACTCTACTTTGGCAGGCCCCGGGGCGATACCTGTAACTTGCGCAAATCCATTACTATCGAGTTTTCCTGAAACTTGCTTACCCAATGCATCTATGACTTTAAATCCAGTCCCACTAAAGAAGTCTTGTCCACCATAACTTTTAAGCAGTTCTAGCGCCCCTTTTAAAGGATTTGAAGCTGGGAGCTGAGCTGATTGACTTGCACTCGCCGCAGGTTTAAATAAATGTTGCCCCGCATTCACTTCAAACTTTCCGCCTGTTTTGGAAAGAATGCCTGAGCCATTTAAGGTAATTTGGGAAGATGCACCCGTAATCACGATTTCTTTGGGACTACTGATTTCAATTTTATCTTCAGTCGAAGAAATGGTAATACCTTGCTTCGCCAAGATATCCAGTGCATCTGACTGTGCTTGAATTTCAATTTTACTTTGTGCTGCAATGGCTTTAATACCGCCTTGTGCTGCAAATAAACTGACTTTACCTAGTGCCTGTCCGACAATATTTTTTTGGGTACTCAGGTTAATACTATCGCCAGCAATCTGATTAATCATACCAGTTGCTGAAAGATGAATATCTTCTGGTGTACTCAGCGCAATACCATCAACCGAATTGAGTAAAAGAATGGCTTTTTTAAATTTCGCAATATCTTTTTCAATTTCACTGGCAAAAGCTTTGAGCTGCTCAACTGATTCAATTTCATCGGTTTTTTGTTGCTTTGCAATATCACTTAAAGACTTACTATTACTATGACTATTCTCAAGCTGAGCTTTTGCAAGTTCCGCATCTAAATGCTCACCTTCGGCTCCATCTTGTTTATAGGTCGAAACCAATAAGCCTTGTCCAGCCCGTACTGCACCCCATTGATCGGTACGTAATTCAAAACCTTCACCCCGACTTTCACTCTCTGCCTTTTCTTTAGGATGACTTAAATGCCCTAAATTCAGTTGTGATGCACCGTGGCTACTTTGCAACTGCGTACTAATTTGTCCTGTGGTGTCATCAAAGCGTAATTGACCAAAACCCTCACCTGCCACTTCTTTAGAACGAATCCCGGCGAGTTTTTTGGTATCTGGTAACTGTCCTTTATTGTCAAATTTAGTGGGACTACGCTGCGCTTCATGAATACGACCCACCACAAATGGACGGTCAATATTACCATCGAAGAAATCGACTACAACGATCTCACCAATTCTTGGTAAAAAGCGTGCGCCATAACCTTCGCCGGCCCAAGGAGTCAGCACATCAACCCAAGCCGAGTCGGTATCGTTGTTATTGGCACCCGCCCCGCCATCATGACCATGATCATCAGAACGGGTAAACAGAAAACGGACTTTAATCCTCCCCCATTCATCGACATGAATTTCTTCACCTGCAGGCCCCACAACTTTGGCACGTTGTGGATGTGTCGCAGGTCGATGTTCTAAAGGGTTAAATTCAGGAACGGTTGCAATATTACGGCGCTGTAAAGCCAGTGTATTGGCTTGACGTTCATCGGCATCATTTTGTTTAACCTGCCACTGACTCTGATGAATCAGCTGGGTCACTTGATCAGTTAAATCTTTAGGTAAATTATTTTGGTTATAAAATGATTTAGATAGAATAAGAAATTCTTGATCTGCACCGTTATGCTGATCAATTTCAGGATGTTCATCTAATTTAAACCAATAGCCGACATGGGTGTCACGTACCGTAGATTTGGCAATAAACTGTTTGGCTTGGGCCGCGTAATAATCACTTAAATTTTGATTGAAGCGTTCTACTTGGCTGCTACTGGCCGCAGTCGCACCATCATCACCATTCAGGTCTTGCATCCACGCAGGGCTGACATGCCAAGCCTGCTCCAAACTTAAGCTGGCATTGTCCTGATTTTGGCTATGTGTATGCTTACTCTGTACTGCACCACCACCTTCGTCTTGTTCAAGAATATCTGCCTGCCAACGCTGTACATGAACAGAAGTCGGTTGCAAGCTGCGTTGCCCAATAAAACTGGTCATGCTGTCTTGCTTTTCTGTGGCACTGCTGCGATGAAAACGAATATTGCGACGATCTAGAGCCTGATATTGACTATTTTCATCAATTAAACGCAGCTTTTGGGCTTGGAGTGGCGCTGAAGAGGAAGAGACAAAATGCTGCGCTTCATCAATTAACCAATGAATCCCTTCACTGCGCAGTAAACGAGTGATGAAATCATAGTCCGTTTCATTGCTTTGCATGATGAATGGGCGTGTATCATAGTCTTTTTGCAGCCCACTCAGATCAAGGCTCAAACTTGCAGCAAACAAGGCGCTCTTTTTTTGCCACTCTGCAAAAAGGGTTTGCACCACATCTTTGACCGATTTATTCATAAACACGCGACTATTGCGGCGTTTATGCCATAAGGCGGTGGCATCTTGTAAGGTTAGTCGATATAGCGTCAGTGCGCCGTCACTTTGCCCCTGAAATGCTTCAGTAATGATTCCGCTCAAACGGAACAATTGCCCCGAATCCGTGACCTGATCAATCGCGACTTGTGCGCCAATAAATTGTTTTAGTTCGAGCGTGGCAGAAGTTGAGAGACAGATGAGCTGAACATTCAAACCTTCACTTAAGGCATGTTCCCCATCAATACGTTGCAAGAATACTTGTTCATTCAGCGTGGTATTGGAAAATTGAATATGCAAGGCACGTTTTTGTGGACTAATGCCCAATTTCTCAAGTGCAGAATAAATATTGTTCAGCATGTTTATTATCAAAAATCGATTTTTTATAAAATACGGCGGTATTTAATCAAAAAAGCTCATACATTCCTAGGCTTCGGCGCCTGACTTTGTTTGGCTTTATGTAAGCGAAAAGCCCCTTATTGATGAAAAAAGAGACGCATCCGCCTCGATACGTCTCTTTCGTTTAATCCAACTCAACTCAAACCCAATACTATTAAGTTACATTTAAAAAAGCGTGAATATTTTCCAATTGTGCTAACGCCTCAAGATGTCCTTGTAAAGCCGCTTTTTGCAAATGTTGTTCTGCAATTTTAAGATCGCGCTCTACCCCGATGCCATGAATATACAAATAACCTAAACGGCTTAAGGCATCCGCATTCATGAGTTGTGCAGCATGTTGATAAGCCTTCAATGCTTGAACCATGTCTTTTTCGACACCCAGTCCTTGTTCAAAAAGCCGTCCTAACTGGTACATCGCCACAGCATCACCCATTTGTGCTGCTTTGGAGAAATAAGTAAACGCCTGAGGCAAATCTTGACGCAGTAATTTTCCTTCTAAGTTGGCTAAAGCCAGTTGAGTCAGTGCATTGCGATGCCCCAATTTCACAGCCTTAAGCAAAGCTTGCAGTGCGAAGTCTGGATCTGGCGAAATTTCTAAAATAATATGCTCTGAATACACACGGTATAAATACCACGCGGCATCTTTCGACCCTTGCTCTATAGCTTTATTTAAATAACTCAAACATTTATCACGATGAGGCAATGGATATTCTGGTAAGGCATACATCCGGCCCATCACATAGTTTTGATCCGCGACACACGTGATCTGCATATCCCATGCTTCCAAAGCCGCTTGGGCCAAGAGTTGTTGTGCTTTTGCAATATTTTGAGCAACCCCCATACCATGGAGATAGCACATCGCCAAACCGACTTGATTCAAAAACTGTGCTTGCAGTCGATGTGCGGTATCAAATAATTCAAAGGCTTTTTGGGGATCATCGCTGACCAAATATTTTTCAAAATACAGTGCCGCAATTAGGCCAATTGCCTCCACATCTTGCTCATTGGCGGCTTCGGTTAAAAAACGAAAACCTAAGGTTTCCTGTTTTTCCAAATGCCATCCATGAAAATGTGCTAGCCCCAACACACGATTAGCAGCAGCAATTTTATGTTCCCGTGCTTGCTGCAATAGATCGTGATAGACCCGTTGGCGTTGATCGATATCCATCTGTCCCATCAACACAGCTTGATAGTAGTCATATAAATGCTGCTGATCTCCCAATAACAAACAGCGCTTCAAATACTGCAATGACTTCTGCTGATTTAGTGGGAAATACTGGCCTTTTACATAAATTTGCTGAAGCTGTTGGTTCGCGGCTAAATGATCTTGTTGCGCTGCTTTAAATAAATATTCCAGACCTAAACTGATATTCGGCTCGGCTAAATTTAAATACTGCTGGGCCAATTGATATTGTGAATTCGCATGACCTTGCTCAGCATTTTTTTGTAGTAAATCTAGCTGTTGTTGCTCGACGTGAGTCTGATCTTGTGGATCTAATTCCGCCAGTCGATATTGTGCATCGAGGTTGCCACGTACCACTGCATGCCGATACCAATATTGGGCTTTTTCGATATTTTTTTCTGTTCCGCTATACAGACCTTCTGCCATCTGTCCCAACACATATGCAGCTTCATCACCGCCCAAGGCGAAGGCTTTTTCAAATAAACGTAGCGCATTATCACAACTAATATCACGCCCATGGCCTTTAAGATGCATGTATCCCATTGCCATATACGCCTCTGGAATTTCATGCTGTTTCGCTATATTTTGATACAGCTCATAAGCCCGCGCATAGTCGGCTGGCGTTTCCGTCATTAAACGCTCTGCATATTTGAGCTGTGCGTCCAATTGATCCAACCATAGATCATGACTCACCGCTTTGGCTTGATCGCGATGGACAGGATCCGGTCGTTTCCACATCCAAAATGCAAGTGCAAATATCCCCAAAATCAGTATCAGTAAAAACCACATACCCGCCCCAAATTTCAATATTTTTAATTATTCCGTCATTGTGTCTGATTTTAATTACATCTACAAAAAAAGCACCTCTTTCGGTGCTTTAATTTTTATCAAAATGCGATAGTGATCATGTTTTTAGTCGTTTTGCGTCTAATTTTTTCAACACCTCAGCCACCGCGACCATTGCAAAGCTTGACGTCACCACCACGGCCGAACCATAACCGCCACAGCGTAGCCCTGCACTTGGGCAAACATCAGCACTGGAAAATGGATTATCAATTGAATAGATACAGGTAATGCCAAATTTTTCCTTCGGCTTTTTACAAATACCTTTGCTGCGCAATTGAGTACGCAGTTTGGCCAACATCGGATCTTGTTCAGTTTTAGATAAATCCGCGACACGGATTTTTAGCGGATCTAATTTTCCACCTGCCCCGCCCGACACAATCAATGGAATTTTATTAAATCGACAATGCAACATTAAAGCAAATTTAGCTTTGACATCATCAATGCAATCTAAAATTAAGTCAGGCACATTCGCCAGCATGTCTTTGACATTTTCAGGACTTAAATAATCATCGACCAAATTAATTTTAATCCGTGGATTAATCGAACGACAACGCTCCGCCATAACTTCAATTTTTTCGCTGCCCAAAGTTGAACTCATCGCAGGTAACTGACGGTTAATATTCGATGCCGCGACCACATCCATATCCACCAACGTCAGCTCACCAATGCCTGTACGCGCCAAGGCTTCAACCGCCCACGAACCGACACCGCCAATGCCAATCACCATGACATGACTTTTTTCATAATGACTAAAACTGTCTTCACCATAAATTTTAGCCACGCCGGCAAAGCGACGCTCATATTCATCATCTTGAGGGAGATCAGTCATGGATTTAAAGTTCAGCAAATATATCAACGCGGCATTTTAACAAATCCTGCTTAGATTTGGGTAAATGTCACTGAAAGAGGTAGAGACAAAGAAAGAGGCACTTAGCCACTGCTGTCCCACAATTTTCATAAGAAGAGCCTCAATTGAGGTTCTTCTTGTTTTCGCCATTTTTTATCGGGC
>NZ_JBLZXR010000112.1:7737-8192 GCF_050285345.1 Acinetobacter sp. | reverse complement strand
TAATGAGGCTGAATTACCGTATCATCGTCCGCCTTTGTCCAAAAGCTTTATTAAAGATGCAGATGAAATGGATTTGTCCAAACTCTGTCTGCAACCAGAAAACTTTTATGAAAAATATCAAATTGATTTACGTTTAAATACTGCAGTAAGTGAAATTGATCCCGATGAAAATGTGGTTAAGCTTTATCATGGCGACATGATTGAATATGATTATCTGGTGTTAGCGACGGGAACCCGCCCACGTCAATTACCTTTACCTGGAACTGAACTGCAAGGCGTGATGAGCCTGCGTACTTTGCAGGATGCACGACAATTACGTTCAGCACTCAACACTGCTGAAAATGTCGTGATTATTGGTGGTGGGTTTATTGGTTTGGAATTGGCCTCTACTGCACGTAGTTTAGGTAAAAATGTCACTGTACTAGAGCACATGCCACGTGTGCTCGGTCGTTCGG
>NZ_JBLZXR010000112.1:0-7727 GCF_050285345.1 Acinetobacter sp. | reverse complement strand
TGGTATTCAGATTGAAACCGGTGCATTTATCAATGAATTTGTCGGTGAGTCAGGCAAAGTTTCAGGCGTGAAATGCGCACATGGCGTGATTCAAGCTGAGCTAGTTTTGGTCGGTGTTGGTGCAATTCCAAATACCGAGCTGGCAGAACAGGCAGGCATTCAGTGTGATAATGGGATTCGTGTCAGCCGAACTATGCAAACCAATATTGCCAATATTTTTGCCATAGGCGATTGTGCCAACCATGAAAATCATTTTGCAGGAGACAGACGCATCCGTTTAGAGTCTGTACAAAATGCTAATGATCAAGCGATTACAGTTGCCAAGATTGTGACCGCACAACCTGCAGAATATAAAAATGTACCGTGGTTCTGGACAGATCAGGGCGACATTCGTTTACAGATGACAGGACTTTCTTTTGATACCAGTGATTATGTGATTCGTGGGGATATGAAGAGCGGACGTTTTTCAGTGTTCCATTATGCTAAAGATAAACTTGTTGCCATTGATTCGGTGAATCAACCTGTAGATCATATGATGGCAAGAAAACTGCTGGAAGCAGGGATCACGCCGTCCAAGCACCAAGTTGCAGATATTCATACTAATTTAAAGAGTTTTTTGACTCTTAATTCGGTATAAAGATCTAAACCGGTCTGTGTTTCAGGCCGGTTTTTTACACGGAACATGAATAGGGAAATATGCATGCAATCGATACTGGATTCTAAATGGCTGGTGTTTATTAAAGTCGCAGAGTTAGGCAGTCTGTCCAAGGCAGCGCATGCGTTTAATGTACCGCAGTCCATGATTAGCCGGCATATTGCCCAACTTGAAGAACAATGTGGGACACGCTTATTTAAACGTACCGGACGTGGCGTGATTCTGACCGAATTAGGTTATGAACTTTTACCCAGAATTATTAACCTGGCGATTGAATGCGGTGCAATTGAAGATGATATTCGCACTTATGGTGGGGAGCCGATTGGTGAAGTTCGTGTGGGCTTGCTGCCTGCATTGGTGCGTCAGCTCTCGGGGGAACTTTACCGCTATGTGAAGAAAAATTACCCACGTATTGATTTGCACCTCAGTGAAGGTTCCAATGTCCACCTGGAAGAAATGATTGAAGAGGGGCGGATTGATATGGCTTTGCTGCTTCGTGAAGGCGAGGTGATTAAGCATGAGGAAGCAGTAATTGCTGAGTTCGGCTTGATGCTGGTCGGTCAAATACATGATCCTTTGGTAGAGCAGCCGACAATTAAATTGCGTGATTTACAGGATTTACCTTTAATCGTACCAAGTCGTCCGCATCCGCTACGTGCGCGTTTAGATCAATTGGCACGTCAGATGGATTATAAGTTTGACTGTGTGGTGGAAGCCGACTCGAATCGTTTGCAACATGAGCTGGTAGCGGCAGGTGGAGGTTATGCGATTTCTTCGGGTTTATTTGGTGTAGAAAACCAGCAGAGACTTGCAGCCAGTTTAATTGTGGAGCCTGAGCTTTCACGTAGTGTGGTGCTAGCGCATACCATACGCCGTCCCAATACGCGGGCATCACGGGTGATTCAGCAATGGTTTGAAAAGCAAGCACCGTTGATTTTAAAAGGCATGATTGTGAATCGGTGAGGGGGAGTTTCTGACTTCGTATGAGAGATTTTATGTTAATAAAAGCAATTTCCGGGAATTTATTCCACAAAAAAGGAGTTTTTTAAATAAAACCCTTCATGAACGAGATAGAAAATTATTTAATTTTAAATTAACCATAAACTTAACTTTTCTTTATGTCATAATCCTATAGTCAGATTTATGGTGTTTTTGAATGATAGGACAAACTGATTTTTTTAATACAGAAGAAGATGGATATATAGAAGATTCAGAAAAAGCTGAGTTGTCTAAAGCCACTTTGTTGACTCCATTCGATACTGCAAAAATTGATATTATTGTAAAACCTATGACAATTTCTAAGCTATTAGATAGATTAGAAAACAATGAGTTAAAATTAGACCCAGACTTTCAACGTGCAAGTAACTTATGGGATAATAAAAGAAAATCCAGATTAATAGAGTCAATTATTCTAAAAATACCTTTACCATCATTCTACTTTAATGAAGATGATGATGGTAATTATTCAGTAGTTGATGGATTACAACGACTCAGCGCTATTTTTCAATTTATAAGTAGTGAAGAGCTTTCCAGATCTTTAAGAATGAAAATGTCAGATCTTAAATTATCTGACATGCAGTATTTAACCGATTTAAATGGTAAAACTTTTTCAGAAATACCAAGAAATTATCGCAGAGCAATTAATGAATTAGAGATAACATCAACTATTATTCGTCCAAGTACTCCTGATCTTGTTAAATTCAATATTTTTGCTCGATTAAATCAAGGTGGGTTACCAATTAATGGACAAGAAATAAGAAATTCTATTTATCCTGGAGAATGGCGAACTTATATTTCAGATATAGCCAAAAGTGATGAGTTTTTATACTATACAGATTACAAAGTATCCGATAAGAGATTAAATGACCATCAGATGATTTTGAGAGTTATTGCATTATTTGCAACAAACGGAAGCAGAAATGATAAAGATATTTTAGATGACTTTATTAACCATGCCTTAGTTAATAATATTATTCAATGGAATTCTGTGGATTGGATAAATGCTAAAAATAATTTTTATAGAGGCATGAAATACGCAAAAGAAATCTTTGGTGAGTATGCATTCAGAAAAATTGACTTTGACAAAAATAATAAATCTCCTCTGAATAAAACTATTTTTGAAATTCAAGTTTTTTTATTAGGTTGTCAAATTTACTCAGACGAACAAATCACTAATATTATAAAGAACAAAGATAAGGTTTTAATTTTGACAGAAAATGAGATGAAGAATAACCCAAAATTCTTTGAAGCTCTGAGTAGTAATACTGGTTCTGACTTTTCGTATTATGCTAGAAAAGAAAATTTTGAAAAAATTTTTGATCTCTATATTGAGTAATTCTTATGATAACAGCCTTAAATGTTAAAAATTTTAAATCAATAGTCGATCAAAAATTTTTATTTAAAAATTTAAATGTATTAACTGGTCTAAATGGATCGGGGAAAAGTTCAATTTTACAAACATTAACCTTGCTAAAGCAGTCACTAGATATTGATAATACCGGAAAAGTACTTTTTTTATCTGGTAGTCTAGTATCTCTAGGTAGAGCTCGTGATGTTTTGTATGAATATGCTGAAAATAATACAATTAAATTCGATATAGTATTACCAGAAAAAGATCAAAATATAACCCTAGAATATGAAGTTTCTGATAATTCAAATGATGATATCGTACATGGAAAAATAATAGGTTGTGTTGAAAAATTAATAGAACAAATTAATAGTTTAAAATATATTCAGGCAGATAGAATTTCTCCTAAAAACTTGTATCCTCAAGCAGGAACAGTGCACAGAGAAGCGGGATGGTTAGGGATTCATGGCGAATTTACAATAGATTATATTCAGCAAAATGAAGATTCATTAGTAGCAGATAGTCGTTGTATGAAAAGTAGCTATTCTTCAATTCCTATGGAATTCCAAAAAATAATCGCTCCAACCGCAAAATTAACAGATCAAATTTCTGCTTGGTTACAAGAGATAAGTCCTGGAGCACAAGTTCAGACATCAAAAATTGATCACATTGATGCGACAACATTAGGATTTAGATACAAAACTACTGCTCATATTATGGGTTCTGAAAGAAGACCAATAAATGTTGGGTATGGGCTCACTTACTCTCTGCCTATAATTACAAGCTGTTTAACAGCTAAACCTGGAGATATTTTATTACTAGAAAATCCGGAAGCACATTTACATCCTAGAGGACAATTTAAACTAGGTTTGTTAATAGCCCTTTGTGCTCAAGATGGTGTTCAAATTTTCGTTGAGACCCATAGTGATCATTTACTCAATGGTATACGGTTGGCTACAAAAGATTGCATCATAGATTCTGATAATGTAGAGGTTTTTTACTTTGACAGAGACTATAACACTGGTATTACAAATATTATCTATCCCAAACTTCAGAGTAATGGTCGATTTTTACAATGGCCGGAGGGTTTCTTTGATGAATGGGAAAAAGCTTTAGATGAGTTATTAAGTTAAGTGTATGCAAAATAAAATAGTTTTTTTAGATGATAATCCATCCTTATTGGATAGTGAAATTAATTTGCATTTTAGAGATAATATTAAAAATCTATTGGATTTGTTTAAATACTTTAAAGATAGAAACATTCAAATCCAAATGAATTGTTCTATTCACGATCTTAAAATTTCAGAAAACATTAATTTTAGACAAATTAAAAAAGAACTAAAGAGTGAAATTAGAGAAGAGCTTCAAAGTTTGAAATTAATTCTAAGTAAATACCCTTATAGTACTAATTTTTTAGAACAAAAAAATATATATTTAGGCAACTTAGAGGTTTTATATAATAGTAATTATTTTGAATCTTTATCTTGGGCATATATTTTAGAAACAATGGTAATTTCATTTAAAAAGAATCTAGTGCAATGGAATTCCAATAGTATTATTGCAGACCTAATATGTATAAATGAAAGTCTTCAAGATATTGAAGAGCAACAAATATCTATTAAGCATGCTAATACGATAGAGCATTTAATTGAATATGATCGATGGTTAAATGAAAGTGGTTCATTACCTAATATTGAAGAATTTCTTACTGAACCTTCAGAGTTTCTTCCCAATTTAACTTTATTAAACGAAGCCGAAGAAGGTATTAGAAAGCATTACTGGTTATTTTCCACAATTTATTCAAAATTATATACTATTAATAATTATATTGAAGATTGGAAGAATAAAGATGGTGAGCCTTTTGTTCCCCCTATTAATTATGCAGCTGGAGAACATGATAAAAGGAAATCCCAATTTCCAAAGCGCTTAGAAGGTTATGAAGCTCATTTATATTTTACAGGGATAGAAGGAAGAATACATTACAAATTAGAAAATAAGACTCTTGTGATTGCTTACATTGGAGAGAAGTTACTAATATAGAAAATTTGATTTTGAATACTTTTTTCTAAAGAAAAAATTATAGTTATTTTAAGAATTTCTAAAATTAATATAATGCACATTAGATGAAATTATTTCTGTAAGCCCAGACTTTGTGATCTGGGCTTTTTTATGATTCTTCACGTTCCACGCTTACTATTAGAGCAATGTTCCACAATATTAATTAGAAATATTTATATCTTTCGACCTGAAATTTTTTTGTATCTATCCATTTTATAGATATCTGTTTTACACCTTACATGCTAGCTCCGCATATCCGACATCAGTACATTAGAAAAAAATGACTGAAACGGAGTTCAGCAGTGAACCACGCACACCATCCAACTTTATTCATCAATGATGATCATGTTGCAGAACTAGCAACCTGGTCCAGCGCAATCGAAGCGCTAAGCCATGCATACAGTCAGCCTATTTCCAATGCAATGGTGCCACCACGGACGATGGCACGTGGCGACGGCTTTTGGTTACGTAGCCTTTGCGCAGTTTCTCCATCTAAAGAATACATGGGCTGTAAGCTCATCGCAGCAAGCCCAAAAAATAAAAAAGCCAGCTACCTGATCTCTTTGTTTGATCAAGACACCATGCGCTTGGCTGCCTTAATTGATGGTAATCGCATTACCGACATCCGTACCGCAGCAAGTTCAGCAGTCGCTGTAAATGCTTTGGCTGGTACAGAAAAACTGGATGTTGCCATTTTAGGTTCAAGTGCATTGGCACGTAGTCATTTACATGCACTCAATGCAACAGGCCGCGTAGCAAAAGTTCGAGTCTTTAGCCCAACAGAAGCGAATCGTGAAAAATTCGCACAAGAATTCCATGCCCAATATGGCTTAGATATTCAAGCTGTTGCAACAGCAGAAGAGGCAGTTAAAGGTGCCAATGTGGTGATCTGTGCATCACGCAGTCGTGATGGCGGACCAGTCTTTGATGCTGCATGGCTTGAACCCGGAATGACCGTTGTGTCCGTAAGTTCAACATTGCCAGAACAGCGTGAACTGGATGTTGAAACCATGAAACAGGCGAGCTTGATCGTGGCGGACATGCCTGAAGAAGTCATTCATGAAACAGGTGACGCGCTTGTTGCCATTGAAGAAGGCTGTGATGTCGCTGCAAAGACAGTTTCTTTGTCAGATGTGATGTCAGGAAAAGTCAAAGTACGCAATACGCCGGATGAAATCGTGATTTATAAATCTGTCGGTTCAGCGCTACAAGATATCGTGACTGCAGAAATGCTGTTACGTAATGCAAAAACAGCAGACTTATATCAAGAGATGAGCGACAGCATTGTCACCATCGACCGTTAATTTAAAAAATACATAATTTTTTAGTAAGAAAGTAAATACAAGAGTTAAGGAGAATTTTGATGGCTAACTATAAACGCAATGAAGCACGTGAGTGGGCACGCGAAAATTTAGTAGGTTGTTCAGGTGTAACCATTCCAAGCTATACACGCGATTTAAAACGCCTCAATGAGAAGGGAATTCGTCACGATATTCAACGTATTATTGATCTTGGCTATACATACACATTGCTTTGTACAGAAGTAGCCATTACTCCAGAAGAGAATGCGCAATTTACCGCTTGGGCAAAAGACCAGGCGGGTGACAAGCTGGGTTTGTTCTTCCATGCAGGTTTTGGAACACTGGAAGAAAATATTGAAGCAGTAAAGTTAGCTGAAAAAGCTGGCGCTGATATTGTTCTATTGTCATATCCATCAAACTTCTGGCCATCGTCAGAACAGGAAATTTACGAATATACCAAAACATTCTGTGATGCGACTGATTTAGCCGTAATGCTGTTCGCGATTCCGTTATGGGGCTTTGAACGTGTTCATCCACAAGGTATGTCGCCTGAACTGATTCAGCGTTTAATTGATGAATGTCCAAACGTTGTTGCATTGAAAGCTGAACAAGGCTTCCCACATGTTGCAGGTTTAATTGACAGCTACGAACGTTTCAAAGATCAAATTATTGTCACTTGCCCAATCGAAAGTGATGTCATTCCATTACTTCGTTACATGGATATGCAATTTTCAGGAACCAGCTATACACAGTGGACAGGTGATCATTTTGTCAAAACCTTTAATCTAGCTAGAGAAGGTAATTTTGACGAAGCCATGAAATTGTACTGGCAAGCTCAGCCGGCTCGCGGTGCAGTAGGTGCTGCAACTGGCGCATATATGCCAGGTTCTAACTATATTAACCGTGCACATTGGAAATACATGGATTGGTTAGCTGGTTTCAACGGTGGTCCGCTTCGCGCTCCGGTAGCCCGTATTCCAGACCGTCAAATGAAAGTATTGCGTCAAGGTTTAATCGCTTCAGGTTTGCCATGCACCAATGACCCAGATAGCGAATTCCTGGTTGGCCGTTTCCCTGAATAAGGCAAAAAAGTTAAGGATAAAGACATGAATAGCATTGCACATATCAATCCTGCGGATTTATTAAAAGATCCGAGCCTTTGGAAAACTGGCGCATTTATTAATGGCCAGTGGCTGCAGGAAACTGCACATGGCACGTACAGCCTAAATAATCCTGCAACTGGATTAGAGTTGGTTAAACTGCCGCGCTGCAAAGAAGATGAAACCAATCATGCGATTGAGTCTGCTCAGTCTGCATTTGAAAAATGGCGTAAAACCACAGCAAAACAGCGTTATGAAATTATCAA
>NZ_JBLZXR010000111.1:0-24091 GCF_050285345.1 Acinetobacter sp. | reverse complement strand
GGTTGTGTCGTAACTTTCTAAATGGCTCTAACTACCTTTTTTTCAAGGGCTTTTCTTATCCGTAATTCGGGTTAATACTAATGATAAAAAGCCTTAGAAAAGAGGCTTTTTATTGTCATGTTTAGCTTCAGCTTTTAATCATACAAACGATAAATCCCGGCAAAACGTTCACAGCCTTTTTGTTCAGTTTTGATCGAAAGTAATGCTTTGCTGTAATTGAACTGATATTTACAGTCATTTTCATTGTCTGTGATTTTGCTTTTTTGCTCAGGCGTGGTGTAGGCAAGGAAAGGGATGATTTGTGTGTCGAGCCGATTATTCGGATTTCGATAGGCGATGCCTTCAATTTTAATACTGTCTTTTGTTAGTTGATGGACTTTTAAATGTACGGGTGATGCAGCAAAGTGACCATTTTCAAATTTTAAATAATGCTGAGTCAAGCTTTGGTTCATTGATGTATAGATATTTAAATCTTCATGACGAATTTCAAACTGCTGTTTAAAGCAAGCCAAAGTCTTGCACTGTTGCACACGGTTGTACCAAATTTTCTGGGTATCTTGTAGTAAGCGCAGGGGGGCATCTGTAATCAATTGAGCGGTCAGAAAAAGTGTGTCGAGTTTCTTTCGCTGCTCTGAAAATCCATCTGAACAAAAGTTCTTTTGGGCTTGGCCAGTGGCATGATGACAGTCAATATTATTGGCATGGGAAACCGCAGATAAACCGAGACCCAAGAAAACAAACAATCCGAATTTTTTGATGATATTTATATCAGTTTTCAACAGCATGATCGCTTATACTTTCACTATGTTGCGCTTGCCCACACTATAGCGAAATAGAAAGCGTGAATACAAGATTTTGATAATTATTTTCTAAAGGATCTATACCATGGTAGCTCAAATTCGTATTGGTCAAGGGATGGATGTACATGCTTTTGAGGAAGGGGACTTTGTGACTCTTGCTGGCGTACAGATTCCGCATACACATGGTTTAAAAGCACATTCCGATGGTGATGTGGTATTGCATGCATTGTGCGATGCCTTACTTGGTGCTTTGGCTTTAGGAGATATTGGACAGCATTTTCCAGACACTGATCCAAAATTTAAAGGGGCCGATAGTCGAGTATTACTCAAGCACGTATATCAACTGATTTTAGACCGTGGTTATGTGCTGAATAATGCCGATATTACTGTGGCATGTGAGCGTCCAAAATTGGCCAAGCATAATCTGGAAATGCGCCAAAGCATTGCTGATATGATGCAAGTAGAAGTGACACAAATTAGTATTAAAGCGACAACGACCGAAAAACTGGGGTTTACCGGCCGTCAAGAAGGAATTTTATCAACTGCGACGGTGTTGATTTCTCACGCGAAATGATCTGGATGGATTAAGGCATGTTGTAAGTCTTTGGTTGCTTTACGACCTTGTAGTTGTAAGGCAACTGCATGAATCAAACCCGTCCATGTTTCATTCGGTTCCCAAATTTGATGCATTAGTTCTTGTGCTGTTGGCATGTCGATATTCATAAAATATTGACGATACAAATACATCAAACTGCTGACACGGAAATTTTCCGAACAGCAGAGCCAGACCATTTGCTCTTGCACTAAATGATCTAACATATCCAGCACCAAAAGACACTGATCGTCGGATGGTGTATCCCATGAAATTGGAATGTGAATATAGTTCAGACCTAAATCCAGGCAAATACGGTCAGCATGGTCTACATGATTCGATGCATCGGTCAATGCCACATTGATAATGGTGGAAATACCATATTCTTTAATGCTTTGTAGTTGAGGTGGAGTAGGTTGTCCAGAAGTGAATAAGTGCTCGTGTATATATTGGAAGTTTTCAATGTGGCATAGCGCATTTTCGATTTCATTCATTGGACAAAATTTCCTTCAAAATAAAACGCCATCTTCAAGATGGCGTTTTTTAAATCACTTAGCGTGTCGGCAAGACATCTTTAAGTGCTTCATGCATCTCTAACAAGACTTTTTCAGTCGTATCCCAGTCAATACATCCGTCAGTAACAGATTTACCGTATTCAAGGTCATCAAGGTTGGCAGGAATATCCTGACGACCACCTTTTAAGTGACTTTCTACCATAATACCCACGATTGACTTGTTGCCGTCAAGGATTTGTTCAGTAATATTTTTAAGAACAAGCGGTTGTAGGTACGGGTCTTTATTTGAATTGGCATGGCTGGTATCAATCATGATTTTGCCGCTTACTTTCGCTTTGGCTAAAGCCGCTTCGGCTTCTGCAACTGAACCTGCATCGTAGTTCGGTTTACCATTACCACCACGAAGTACAACATGCGCATAAGGGTTACCGCTAGTACGAATCACAGAAACTTGACCTTGGTCGCTTAGTCCAAGGAAGTTATGACCATGTTTAACGGATTGCATTGCATTGGTTGCAACGGTTAAGCCGCCATCTGTACCATTTTTAAAGCCGACAGGTGATGAAAGACCTGAAGACATTTCACGGTGCGTTTGGCTTTCAGTGGTACGCGCGCCAATTGCTGACCAAGAAATAAGGTCTTGGTAGTACTGAGGTGAGTTTGGATCAAGTGCTTCAGTAGCACATGGCAAACCTTTTTCATTTAACTCAAGTAAAAGTTTACGACCAATACGTAGACCTTTTTCAATGTTGAAAGAGTCATTCATGTCTGGGTCATTAATTAGACCTTTCCAGCCCACAGTGGTACGTGGTTTTTCAAAGTACACACGCATCACGATATAAATCGTATCTTTAATTTTGTCGCTTAAAACTTTTAAGCGGTCTGCATAATCATGTGCAGCAACAACGTCATGAATGGAACAAGGGCCAATCACAACGAAGAGACGTTTGTCCTTACCATCAAGAATATTGCGTACAGTTTCACGACCGTGAAGGACGGTTTGATAGGCAGTTCCAGTCAGAGGTAACTCTTTTTTTAGTTCTGCAGGAGTAACAAGAGGCTGAATGCTTTTGACATTCACGTCATCAATGTCGTTTTGGGTAATAGAATTAGACTGTAAAGTATTCATTGCCGTCACTGGTTTAATTATACAAAAGGGTGTTTCATGGGCCGAATATAACATGAATATAGCATTCAATTGTTATAAAAAAGATCAATAAGTCACTGAAGAAAAAGTGATGAATTCTGCCGTTAATTTACGTCTGATGATTATTTGCTGCCGAAACGGTAAGCATCGCAGTTGTTGGTTTTTCAACAGGTTTTGATTTTACGGGATTAATGATGAAATTCATGCCTAACATAAATAGGGTAACACCTAACACTTTACGAATGACTTTTTCGGGTAAGCGTGAACTGATTAAAGTCCCCACTACAATTGCCGGAATTGAACCGCACAGCAACCAACCCAATAAATGAAAGTCAACATTGCCTGAAGACATGTGCGCTAAGCCGGCAACAAAAGTTAAAAACACAGCATGCACGACATCTGAACCGATAATACGAATCATCGGTAAATTGGGGAACATTAGCACTAAGGCCATAATGCCGAATGCGCCTGCACCCACAGAGGATAGGGTGACAAAGACACCTAAAATAACTCCCATAATCACAATGTAGGCACGTTTATCTTTGGCTTGTAAATTAACTCGCTCTAAGTCTGAGCTCATGTCATCAAATGCAGAACTTTTACGGAATTTATTAAAGAATTTTTCGATATGACCACGAAAAATAATGGAGATTCCGGTCAGTGTCAGCATAAAACCAAGGAACATGGTGAGTACAGTTTTATAATGGGTAGACTGACTTAAATAATTTTCCAAGACCCAATGTGTGGCAAATGAGGCTGGAATACTGCCGACTGCAAGCCAAATCACAATTGGCCAAACAATATTCATTTTACGCGCATGAACTAAAGATCCACAGAATTTTGAAATTGCGGCATAAAGTAGATCGGTACCAATTGCAATATGAGGTTCAATTTTATAGAGACTGATCAGAATCGGCGTCATCAGAGAACCACCACCAACACCGGTAATCCCGACACAGAATCCGACGATAACGCCTGCAAGAATGAACTCTAAAGGACCAACCATGGTGATATGCCAACTATCAAAAAACGTGTTTATCTTATGGCGAATTAATATAAGGCGTTGTCTTGATTAATGATTTGCTTGTGAAAAAAATAGATAAAGCAGATTTTTTTGAGAATTAATTCAAAGGTTTGTTATCCAAATGACAAAGTTGACTTAAAATATTTTTAACGGAACTCGGCTTAAATCATAAAAAAAGTTGATGTTCAGATGATTTAAATTGATTCGCTTGTATTAAAGCTGGAAGGTCGAAGATAAAACTTCAGAGCGGTATGCTAAAATGCCTAAAAACAATGAGGACGCTCACTTGCAAAACCGAAAGCTTAAAATTGGTATCGTGGTTGGGGAAGTATCTGGTGATACATTAGGTGCAAAACTCATCCGTCGCTTTCGTGAACAAGGGATAGATGCTGAATTTGAAGGCATTGGTGGTCCACAAATGATTGCTGAAGGCTTTAAAAGTTATTATCCAATGGATATCTTGTCGGTGATGGGCATTGTGGAAGTCCTGAAAGATATTAAAAAACTTTTTGCTGTACGTGATGGTTTAGTTGCGACTTGGACTGAACATCCTGTTGATGTGTTTATTGGTATTGATGCTCCTGATTTTAATTTGCGTCTGTCCAAAAGTTTAAAACAAAAAAATCTGCCCATTAAAACGGTGCAATATGTCAGTCCTTCTGTTTGGGCTTGGCGTCAAGGTCGTGTACATGGGATTAAAGCCAGTATTGATTTGGTTTTGTGTTTATTTCCATTTGAAAAGGTTTTCTTTAAAAAATGGGATGTGCCCGCAGCTTTTGTAGGTCATCCTTTAGCCAGTCAATTGCCGCTGAAAAATCCCATTGTTGAGGCGAAACAAGAACTCGGTCTTGTAACTGATCAAAAGCATATTGCACTGTTGCCGGGCAGCCGTCGTGGAGAGATTGAACGTTTAGGGCCATTGGTTCTCGATGCTGCACAAATTATTAGTCAACAACATCCTGAATATACGTTCTTAATTCCTGCAATTAATGATGCGCGTAAACAGCAAATTGAAAGCCTATTGGCGCAGTATCCTGAAAGTTTAAAGTCTAAAGTTAAATTGATGGAAAATACTGACACCGAGTCAAAAATTGGCCGTCAGGTAATGAATGCCTCGGATATCGTGGCATTGGCTTCAGGCACAGCGACATTGGAAGCCATGTTATTGCACCGGCCAATGGTAACTTTTTATAAATTGAATTGGTTGACATATCATGTGGTGAAATTCCTCATCAAAATTCAATACTATTCATTACCGAATATTATTGCGGGCAAAAAAGTGATTGAGGAGTTAATTCAGCGGGATGCAACGCCTGAGCGTTTGGCTACTGAAATTTGCAAACTCATAGATATTGAAGCCGCAAAAATTCAGTCGATGCAGCACTTAACTATGCATAAACAACTGCTTTCCAGTAATAGCGAAGATCCAGTCGAAGCGATTTTGAATATCCTGCAATAAACAAATCGTCCTTAGATTTTTTGGTTGGATTGATGTTTGAGCCGATATTGCGTTGGAGTAAGATCATAAAACTTTTTAAAGGTCTGGCTAAATGCGGTTTCTGAAGAGTATCCAATACGATGGGCAATTTGCTGGATAGAAAGTTGCCCTGATTGTAGAAATTGCGCCGCGAGTCTTAAACGATGCTGCTGCAAATAAGCCAATGGACTGTCACCGAGCATTTGGGTAAACAGACTGGCAAATTTGGAGCGCGACATGCAGCATTGTTCCGCGAGGCTTTCTACTGTCCAAGCAATATGTGGTTGTTCATGAATCGCAGCAAGGGCATTGGACAATTCAGGATGACTCAGCGCATGTAGCCAGTTATTAGAATTTGGCATGGCAGCAATATAATCACGTACACATTCAATAAATAAAATACTGACCAGATGATCGAGAATTTTGTCTCGGCCTGGTCGAATTTGATTCACTTCTAAAGCTAAAAATTGCAAGCCAATTTGTAACCATTCAGGTGCGGTACTGCTCATAATATGTGGGGTATGCAAAAACCTCGGTAGGGCATTAAATAAAGGTTTAGCCATAATGCTGTCGACATGCCCACGGATGGCAAGCATAAATAATTCTTCAGAATTATCAGTAGTCGAAGGATTTAATGTTATGGTTTTATTGCGTTTTTCTTGAAAAAATGGCGTGATGTCGATCGATTCGATCAAGTTGTCTGAGGGCGTAGAACAACAGGAATGATTTTGTCCCGAAGGAATCAAGCAGAGGTCACCAGCTTCGAGCAGCACCTTTTCATTATCCAAACACAGATAACCTGTGCCCTGAATCACCACATAGGCCACCATGGCATCCTGAGCTTGAAAATGAAATGACCATGGTTGCTGTGATTTTAAATAAATATATTCTGATCGGTTTAAGTGAATATCATCAAAAATTTTACTTAAGGCATCCATCTTTTAATCTTCTACTCTTTAATTTTGCAAGGTCTTGGCGGAATACATGTGCATTTGGGCCAGCATATATCCTTAAATGCCAAAGACGATCACATAGTTTTTTTGGACGCTTAAAACTGTTCTAGCAGCTCTATTTTGGAGAATATAAACACAGAAGTTGTAAATAGGGAAGTCAAGCACATGAATGCACCAGTAAAATTAAATGAACAGCAACTGGCACGATTAGAACAGAAAATTGGCAGTGTTTTAGATAAAAAGCGCTATGGTTGGTTACTCAGTCCGGGCTTGCCTGTAATTGGTATGGGGATCTTAGCGGGTTACCATTTTGGCCCAAAACCCACTAAAAAAATATTTGCTCTCGGTGGGCCATTACTGCTGCATGTGATTATTCCTGCTTTAGATGCACTGATTGGGGATGATGCCAATAACCCAACCGATGATGATATTAAAGTCTTGGTTAATGATCCTTATTATGACCGAATCGTGAAATTATTTATTCCTCTACAAATGGCAGCCAATTTATTTGCAGGCTATGTGGTGACGCGTAAAGATATTTCCTTGCTTGATCAATTGCTGCTTGGTATTTCGATGGGGGCAATTAATGGGGTTGGTGTCAATACGGCACATGAGCTTTGTCATCGCCCACATAAAAAAGATCATTATTGGGCACATGCGACTTTAGCGCCGTTGGGTTATAGCCATTTCCGTATTGAACATCCGTATGGACACCATAAGCGCGCAGCGACCCCAGAAGATCCGGCTTCTTCAAAAATGGGAGAAACTTTCTACGAGTTTTGGCCACGTACCGTATTTGGTGGAGTAAAGTCCGCAATTCAAATTGAAAAGCAGCGTTTAAAACGTAAAGGTTTATCGTTCTTTTCCAAGGATAATGAGCTGTTTCATGGTTGGGCCATGAGTGCGGGTTTCCATGCCAGCATGATTAAGCTGTTTGGTGCAGGTGTGATGCCATATTTAGCCACACAGGCATTTTATGGTATTAGCCTGTTTGAAATTATTAACTATATTGAACACTATGGCTTAAAACGTGAGCAAAAAGCTGATGGGAGTTATGCACGTACCATGCCTGAACATAGCTGGAACAATAATAATATTGTGACCAATCTATTTTTGTATCAATTACAACGCCATTCAGATCATCATGCTTATCCAACCCGTCCATTTCAGGCTTTAAGACATTTTGATGAAGCACCTGAACTACCAAGCGGTTATGCCACCATGCTCATTCCAGCTTTGGTGCCATCAATTTGGTTTAAAATGATGGATAAACGGGTGTTTGATCACTATCAAGGTGACCTCAGTAAAGCCAATATCTTACCGAAACGACGCGCGCGTATTTTTAAAAAATTTGGTTTAAGTGAAGCTTGATTTAAGAATTTAAGCTTTTATAGAGAGGAAAAATCCCAAGTCAACGTGCTTGGGATTTTTTATTCGAGGTCTAAAATGAAGAAATTTTAAGACCACCAATAACGCAGAATATGGAAAAAAATAGGGGCAGAAAAGCAAATTGAGTCAATTCGGTCGAGCATTCCGCCATGACCTTGAATCAGTTGTCCCCAGTCTTTCACCCCGCGATCACGCTTAATCGCTGACATGACCAAGCCACCAAAGAAGCCAAATATACAAACGATAAACCCAATGGCTGTAGCTTGTAGATAGCTAAATGGCGTTAACCATGACATTGCGACACCTAGAGCTGTGGCTAGGACAATGCCACCAATTAAACCTTCAATGGTTTTGGATGGAGAAAGGATCGGTGCGATTTTGTGTTTACCGAATAATTTACCGCAGACGTATTGCAGCACATCTGACGCTTGTACCACCATGATGAGCCAGATGGCGAGCCAAATTTTTTCACCCTGAAAACCTGGAAGCTTGAGATTAAGCAGTGCAGGAACATGTGAGATACAAAACACGCTGACCATCAGCCCCCATTGAATTTTGGCACTGCGTTCTAGAAAACAGGTGGTGTCCTCTTGTTTTAGCGTGGCAATCGGAATCAGTAAAAATACATATAGCGGAATAAAAATAGAATACAGTCCGTACCAATCGATATACACCAAATAATATTGATAAGGAATGACAAAATAAAAAGCAATCAAGAGTGGGAAATAGTCGCCACGGCGTGTAGGTAATAGGCTAATAAATTCACGTAAGGCAAACAGTGAAATCAGCCCAAACAAAATGATAAAGGCAGTTTTCCCCATAGAAATAGCAGCGCCTAGTACCAACAGCATGACCCACCATGCATTGATTCGGGCATTTAAATTATCAATGATCGGTGCAGGTGCGTAACCCGCACGTAATTTTAGAATATGCCCAACGGTGGATGCAAAGACCAAAATAGCCGCAAAAATACCAAATAAAAGATAGGTCATTTGAGTATTGCTTAAATCCATTATTGATACTCCAATGCTTTTAATTTCAGCAGCTCGTCTTGTGCATAGCTTAAAAACTCAGCCTTAGTTTGTTCTGCATTTGACGCTAAGGGTTGACCAAAAATCACCGTAGACAAAAGCGGTAAGGGAATGAATGCTCCTTTCGGCATAACGCGTTTTAAATTGGAAATCCATACCGGAACAATTTCTACGTCAGGAAATTGATTTTTGAGATGATACAGCCCGCTTTTAAATGGCAACAATTCAACATCGTCGTTTAAATTACGAGTTCCTTCTGGAAAGAAAATAATCGAATAGCCCTGTACTAAAACCTCTTTAACGGGTTCCAATGGATCTTGATTATTGTCCCGATTACGCTGAATTGTGACTCCAGTAAACGTATCCTGAATCAGAAAACGACGAAATCCATCTTTTAGCCAATAATCAGATGCGGCAATTGGACGCGTTTGGCGTCTTAAATCAGTCGGGAGTGATGACCAAAGTAGGATGAAATCAATATGACTATTATGGTTGGCATAATAAATCCGTTGTTTCATGACCGGCTTGCAGCCGACCCACAGACTGCGAGCGCCTGTTAACAGGCGGGCACCGCGACGCGTTAAAAAGGCAATAAACCGAGCTAAGGATCGGCTGATGATATTTCCTTTTTTATCTGGGCGCGGACTGGAAGGATGATGTGGAGGTATTGGCATGGCGATGATTTATTGTGAATTATTTATAAAGTAAAAATATGCAGATGAATGCAACGTATTGCAAGCACAACACGAAAATCTGGAGTTTAAACAGTCGGAAACAGCCATACAGTCGAGCTTCCCAAACTCGCCCCATTTTGCTGCTCGGCATTAATTTTAAATTGACTAAACTATGATCGAGCTCTTGCATGATGTGTTCAAGGCTTTGTGACTTTGTTGCATTGACAACGGTTTGTAGAAGTGCTGAATCCAGTTGAACGCGTATACTCAGATAATGATGCAATCCCACTAGAATTAGACTGATAAGCATCAAAATCGTAGTGAGTTCAAATGTCCCTTGGAATAGCATGAGCAGTAAAATACTCATCGCAAAAGCCAGATAGCCTGAAACCAGTAGACCTGTGGTGGATTTTAACAATTTGGACAGCACCACCAATTGCATATTCATGGAGCAAGTCCTTTGAGTTTCAGGTGATAAAGATTGAGCTGCTGGATTTGGGCATCTTTCAGTACGACCCAAGGCCGACGATGACGAATAAGCCTTAAACAGTCTTCCACCGAATATTCAGGATAATGCTTGAGTAATAAGGCTGCGACAACAGCACTACTGCGTGAATAGCCAAGTGCACAAAATACCAGTAGGTTCTGCGCTTTAGTCCCTTGATCGGATTGCACAATATTTTCTAAAGCTTGCACAGCTTGATACAACTGATTGGCGTGTAAGGGAATCAGATCCAGACTTAAACTCTGCTGATATATTTGCCCATCTGTTTGTATCGGTAACTCTGCACAACAGTCAAACAGAGCGTCATATTGCTGAATTGTGAGTTTGGCAGGAATTCGCCCCAAATACACATTGGTTTTACCCAATGTAACGATAGTCGAATCTTCAGGCTGCTGATAGGTCCACAGTCGGCTATTGATCCATGCAAAGAGAAAGTAGGGCGCAAAGAGCATCCATGCCGCGATGGTCATTTTTCCATTTAACTGTTTTTGGAAAAAATGTGGTCGGTTAAATAAGTAGGTCAAAGATACAAGGAACATACTGAATGCAGGATAAAGTAACCATAGCCAAATTCCTTTTTCACAGGAGAGTGCCACGAAAAATAGTGCAGCGATGAAGTACAAAATCCCCAGTTTAAGATGCTTTAAGGTGAATGAATTCAGTGTATTTCTAGCCCACGGCGTGGCAGTGTGTAATGGAAAAAGCCATAGACAGATCGCACCGACAAGTAGCCCTGTTGGAATATCAATAAAATGATGTTGCCAAGTGGTCAGGACTGAAAAACCAATCAAAAAAGCCCAAATATCAACGAGATATTTTGCAGCACCTCGAACATGTCGACGGTAAAAATCCCAAAGAATCACCAATAACACAATATGCAGCGAGGGAGCTTGATTAAACGGTTTGTCGAAACCCATCAGTACATCAAACCAAATACCGAAAAAACCACTTAGTTCAGGTCGTTCAAAAGTGAACCGAAGCGGAAATAACAAAAAGCAGCTAATGGAAATGATTTGCGCTGAAAATAGCCTAAGCGTATGCTGTTTTAATTCAAACTTGTTCCAACACAGTAACAGCGATAAGCCATAAAAAAGATCAATCGACCAATAGGGCACGATGGTCCAAGGCCAAAGGGGAATGGAGTTTTCCCAATCAAATACGATAAATTTAACTGACGTTAAACCCGCAGCATAATGATTGGCAAAGCCATAACTTAAGAAAAAGAAAGGTGCCAGTACAGCTAGACATAGCAGCCCAATTTTCCAAGTGCCCGCTTGTTTTTCAAGTGTTTGCATCAAGACATTCACCTGAGATTAAATTTTTTGTGCGACAGAAACGGTAAAAATACCAAATTCATCAATCACTTGATCGACCTTTTTGAAACCTGCCTGCTTGACTAAAGCATCCATTTCGGCCTGGGAGCGTAAGCGCATGACCCACGCATCACCTTTACGATGTGAGGTTAAAGCGCGTGCAATGAATTCTTGTTGTGGATGCCAAATTTGACCAGTGTAAATCAGATAACCGTGTGATTCGATGGCCTGGCTTAAACCAGTCAATGAGTTTCGCAGTAGATCATTATCACTAAAAAGTTCATATAGACCAGAAACCACGGCTAAGGTCGGTTTAGGTTCAACTTCTGCCAATGATTGAGTATTAAATGCATCAGCTTCAACAAACTTGGCAATATGAGCTAAGCCACGTTGCTGAATCATGTCTTGACCTGCCTTTACATTGATCGGGCTATAGTCTCTTAACAAAATGGAGTCAGGTTGCTCTGGTAGTTGCTCTGCAGCATCGAGAATATATCGGCCATGACCTGCAGCAATATCCATAATACGCACAGCTTGCTTTGCCTCATTTAATTTCGTGGCATATTTGCTCAGCATGTATTCAATATTTTGCTTACGAACACGAATACCGCGCCAGCCGATAGCATTGAGATACTGACGGTCTATGATTTTCCCAAGTGGATTTTGGCTCTCTGGGGTATTGCGATAAATAAAATCTAAGGTACTGCCTGAGTCATAGCCGGTATCTTCACCAATTTTTAAACCTCTAGAAAATAAGCTACCCAGTTTTAGATTTTTCTTGGTGACTGCCCAAAACGCATGTTTTACAGAATGTTTAGGTAAAGTCGAACTTAAGGTCTCTGCAACGGCGCAGCTTGGACCAATTTTATCGGCTTGTAATAAGTTGGGTGCAGCGTAAGGGCGGCTAAAACATTGTGTGATGAAACGCTGAATTTTATCCGTTGCAATTTTTCGGTCTTTTTCACCCAAGGTGTCGTGATAAAAACCTTCTAAGACATGAAATTCTTTGAGTGGATGCGGTAATTTTTGATAAAACTCGCGTTGCGGCTGTTGATGCACTACGAAATCTGAGCCTGAACTTAAAATTTGTGTTGGGACAAAAATATTTTGTGCATCATCGACAATCCGCTCGGACGCTGCATATAAACCCAAGAGCATACGCACAGAAATCGCACGTGCAATTTGCGGGTCTGTGTCATAATTTTTAGCGCGCTGCGTATCATGGGTGAGCATTTTCGCTTTCACATAACTGTTAATGAAAAAATTCCCCCCGACTTTACTGAGCAGATTCAGTCCGGGTTTGGCAAAAGGTACATACAGTTTGATGTCAAAAGCAGGTGAGGCTAGACATAAGGCACGAATTTTCGGGGCATAGTCATGGACCCAAGTAGCAGCAAGTACAGCGCCGACACTTTGCGCCACAATGGCAATATTTTCAGTCTGTATGTTATGAGTAGATTGCAAATGCTGTACGAAATACTGAATATCTTGGACACAGGCTGAAAAACTTGGCGCATCACCACGTTCCCCCGGAGAATTGCCATGACCACGTGCATCCCAGGCGAAAAAATCAAAATCAGCTAAATTCAGTTCTTCCACCAAATGTGCCATTCGACCCGAGTGTTCATGACCGCGATGAAATAAAACCACGGCCTTTTTCTTACGGTTTCGTCTTAAATTTGGATTTTCCCAATGTTGATAAAATAAAGCAGTGCCATCATGGCTGATAAAAGTGTACTGCGTATTGTTATACATGCTGTGGTTCTCAAGTTTGTTTAAATGCTAAAAAATCATTCAATAATCAATTCTGAATTAAGCTGTTTTTTATTCGATTATAAATGGTCCACAATGACAATAAGATGATGATCACAAGGATGAAATTACAAATACTCGATAGCAACGCGAGGCTAAAATTAAAAATAGAACAGGCCACAATGATTAAACAGATCACACTAAAGGCAAGTGCGCGATCACTTTTTCCCATAGGGCCGTCGTATCGTCGTTCCTGACCAATTAAGGGAGCCATCACTCCTGTATATTCAGATAATATTGACAAAAAACAAGCAAGAATCAGCAGTTCGGCCTGAATAAAAGCAAAGCAGATTAAACTGAAATACAGTGCAGTATCTGAAATGACATCACATAACTCGTTATAAAATGCGCCGAGTTTGGATTGCTGATTAAATTCTCGCGCCAGCATGCCGTCGATGGCATTAAAGCCCATGCGAATTAACATCCAAAGTGGAAAAATAAACAATAAGAAATTGATGCTATGGCTGGAAAAATAAATATAGATAAATAAGGCAACAGCGAGCGAAATAAACATCGCAAAAAGGGTCACTTGATTTGCCGTAATTCCAATTCGGTACAGTGATTTAACCCATGGTCTTAATAAATTCTGAAATGCAGGTTTAAGTTGATAGATCGAAGGCATTTTATAGTTATAGCATCATGATTTGCCTGAATTTTATACGGATGGTGCTAAAATAGACAAGCAAAGGAATGTTAAAGATTGTCACAGTCTATGAGCAATCCTCAAAGTTGTTAGCTTGTGTAGCGCATTAAATTTTCCTGCATAGTGCTACACACCAATTTTCCATTTTGCCACATTTGTCCATGAGTGAGACCGCGAGCTTGACTGGTGCATGAGGTTTGCATGTCATAGTACATCCAATTTTCAACCTGAAAAGGATGATGAAAATACATGACATGATCCAAACTTGTAGCATTTAAGTTTGTAGATAAATAATTCAAAGCATGCGTTTTTAAGGCAGCAGTATAGAGGTCGTAGTCTGAATAGTAGGCGGCAATGGCTTGATGTATATAGAGATGATCATCTTGTGGTGCTAGAGGACTGTGTAATTTTAAATATTCAGCGTACTGATTTTGCGCTAAAGCATCTGCGTTTGAATCGTGATTTTTATCCTTGAGGGCAAACTCAATGGGTTTGGATTGCAGATGAAAGGGTCGCAAAAAAGTTGGTAAATATTCAGTTGTAAGTCGATGACTCATGTTTTGCTTATGCCATTCTTCGGATTGCAATGTGCTTACAGGATATTGCTCAAGTATTTCTGGTTCGGAGGTTTGATATTCTAAGCCTGCTTCAACATTCATATAGGACAGTTGTGCCCTAAAAATTCGCTGGCCATGTTGAATCGCGGTGACTTGTCGTGTGGAAAAACTCGCGCTGTCGCGTAAACATTCAACTTTATAGACCAGTGGAGCAGCAGCATCACCCGCGGCTAAAAAATACGCATGCAAGGAATGTAGCGGAAAATGCGTTGAACTCACGGCACTGACAATACTTTGCGCAAGAAGTTGACCACCAAAAATACGCGGGCCAAACAGTGGCTGACTTTGTGCTAGAAAATGACATAAGTCTTTTTGTTCTAGGCTAAGTAATTGAATTAAATCTTGTGTAAGTGTAGTCATATTTTAGGTATTTTTTGCTTTGTTTCAATGTAGTGAAGATGCGCGAATAGAACAAGCGTTAAAAATTAAAATCTAAAAGGAATTGCCCAACATTTATGGAAAAGGCATATAATTCAGTTTGCCGTGTTGTCGTATTGGAATGACGAAAAAGCAATGACTCCTGCATGTAAATTATTAAAATCAAATAAAATTGAATTTTCAATTCATGAGTATGAACATGACCCTGATGCCAAAAGCTTTGGTTTGGAAGCTGCTGAAAAATTAGGTTTAAGCGTAGAAGAAGTATTTAAGACGCTGATGGTCACCGATGATAAAAATTATTTTGTCGCGGTTTTGCCTGTTGAATATCAGTTAAATCTTAAAAAAGTAGCCTCGGCGTTTGGGTGTAAAAAGTTAAAAATGGCAGATCCTAAAGATGCGGAACGCTTAACTGGCTATCTTGTTGGAGGCATTAGTCCAGTCGGGCAAAAGAAACGATTAAAAACAGTCATTGATGCCTCTGCGGAACAATTAGCAAAAATCTATGTGAGCGGTGGTAAACGTGGACTGGATATTGGGCTTAAACCACAAGATTTGGCAAAGGTTTTGGGTGCCCAATTTGCAGATGTGTTAGATGTCTAAGCAATTTTAATGGTAAAAAGGCTGTAAATTTTCTAAAGCATGATGCATAAAAAACCCATTTCTGAGCAAATGGGTTTTTTATTTCCAAGCGATAAAAATTTATTATTTAGCAGCACACCAATCTTACTCGATGTTACTGAAGAGATGGTTAATGTTACAAAAGCATTGGATGAACTTGTATTTGTGATTGAAAAATAATCAGAATTGTTTCATTAAGTATTATTGTGCCGAACCTGTATGGAATTCCTTTATGCTTTTACCACTAAAAAAATAACGGAGGTTAAATGCTTAAATTTAATAATGATCTTGTACATGGCGCAATTTTTGATATGGATGGAACAATGTTTGATACCGAGCGTTTACGGTTTCAAACATTGAAACAGGCATCTCTTGAATTAACAGGGATCGAATTTTCAGATTCTTATCTGATGAATTGTTTGGGCTTGAGTGCGCAAAGTGCGCATCGCCTTGCACAAGCTGAATATGATGAAAATATTCCTTATGCCGAAATTCGTAAACGTGCCGATGAATTGGAACTGGAAAGCGTGCGCCAATATGGTGTACCCATCAAAAAAGGTTTGGTTCAAGTCCTCGAACGTTTAAGAAAATCGGGACTGCGAATGGCCGTGGCGACTTCGAGTCGTCGTGCGATTGCTGAAGAATACTTAATTAATGCCAATGTCTATAAATTTTTTGATGTGTTGGTGTGTGGTGATGAAGTTGAAAATGGCAAACCACATCCTGAAATTTTTAAACGTGCAGCAGATAAAATTAATTTAAATACTGCGGAATGCCTAATGTTTGAAGATTCTGAAAATGGCATTCGCTCAGCTTTTGATGCGGGCGGTATTACCGTGCTGTTTAAAGATATTAAAGCACCGAATGCAAATATGCTTGCTCAAGCGACCCATTATTATGAATGCATGTATGATTTTTTAGAGGATCTTGACCAATATACCGCACATTTAAATATGCCCAAAGTTCAAGATGTTTTTCCTCAAACATTGAATCAGCTTAGCGTTGGTATTCATGGCTTTGGTGCAATTGGTGGTGGTTACCTTGCACAAGTGCTTTCACATTGGGACGGTTATACACGCCCGAAAAAAATCTATGCTTCTACACGTAATCCTTTATACCGTTCTGCCGTGAATGCTTTTGGGACCTATTGTATCCGTTATGGTCAGTTGTCTTATGACGAACGGATTGAAAATATGGAAATCATTGATGCTGAAAATATTCAGCAGATGCAGGATATGTATGTAGAATCGAGTCTCGTCGCGATTTGCTTGCCTGAAAAAGCCATTGCAGAAGAAGCAAAAACTATCGCACAAGGTTTATATGCTCGCCATATTGCACATGATGAAAAAGCCATTGAACCTCTTACTTTATTGATTATTCTTAACAAAGTCGGCGCAAAAGCTTTGTTGCTCAAACATCTAAGTCTGGCTCTGAAAGAGTTAGCAGGTGATGAAGTTGCTGAGCAGATTATGCAGCACCACTATTTCTGCGATACGGTGGTCAACCGTATGGTATCGAAACTGAGTGATCAAAATCTCTATCGTCAACTGCGGATTAAATACAATATTTTCAAACAATTTCAGTTGGATGAAGTAGACACAATTGATTCTGTCGAAATAGAAGATGCGACACGTTTAAATGTAGAGCAAGAACGCCAAGCCACCTTATATGTCGAGGAGATGCGTCGAAATTTCCATCCGAGTCATATTTTACAAAGCATGGACTTAATCTTGTTTAATGCAGAATCTGACATGCCGATTTATGTGGAAAATAACAGCCCATTGCTAGAAAAAATGCGTCAGATGATTTTGGTGGATCATATTCAAGACATTCAAATGATCAAAAACCGATTATGGAATGGTGTACATGCCATGTTGGCGTGGAAGTCGGCCTTGCTTAAACATCAAACTGTGGGTGTTGCCTTGGCGGATACGCGCATAGAACAATTTATGCAGGGCGTATTGCAGGAAGTTCAGGCTGGTTTAGCTCAAACTTTTTCAGATCGAGCAGAGGATTTAACCCGTTTAAGCCAAAGTTTTGTTGATTCTTGCGAACATGCGTATAAAGACCCATGCGAACGAGTTGCGCGAGATCCACTGCGAAAATTATCGTTGAATGAGCGTGTTTTGGGCTCTATTGTCACTAATTTAAAATATGGGTTAGCTACGCAATATTTACAGCAAGGTGTAGTGTACGGTTTGGTGTACGCTATTCAAGAAAATGCTTTAGCTGCATCTGAAGTGCAAGAATTTATTAAGGCACAATTGAGTTTGATGGCACAATCATTTGATGCTGAGTTGCAAAATATTGTTGAGCAAATGCAATTGGAGATATTCGATGCCGTTCAAGAGCATCTAGAACTTGAAGATCGGAGAATGATTCATCAGCAGTCTAGTAGACAGGTGCAACAACAAGAATCCAGTTGTGCTTAAAGCCTTTAATTAAGTTGGCTAGGTCTTAAATCCAAAATTGATTAAAAAAAAGTGCCGAAGATTAATTCGGCACTTTTTTGTTTTGTAATGGTTTTTATCATCAACATGAATGAAATTCAGCTGTTAACTGAATATTCCTAAATCAAAATGAACATTTGATCGAGACATTTCATGTTTTAATAAAGCCTATTGAATTTGAAGTGATTTATTTGTGTTTTTAGAACCATCGACCACAGTTGTGCCGACACTCAATCAGGATTATCCTGATTGGCATTTAGGTCGTCAGCATTATGCATTGTGGTATTTGGAAATTTTAGATCCTCAAGTTTTAGCTTATTTAACTGCGCTGCGTGAGCAGTTTTCAGATATTTTATACACACCGAATACACGTCAATTTCATATCACTTTATTTATTTGTGGTTTCTTTGAAGCACTGAATGCGAAAATGATTCAAGATCAGCAACAGTTTTTTAATGATGATTATTCTTTAGTACAGTTACAGCAGCATCAACAGCAATTAAAACAATTATCTTTTCAAAATATTCAGCTTAATACAGGGAAAATAAATAGCTTTCAAAGTGCGCTATTTATCGAAATACACGATTCTGAGCAAAAGTTAAATCAAATCCGCAATGCCTTAAATCTTCATCATCATGAAATTGCACCTATTGAATATTGTCCGCATATTACGCTTGGGCTGTATAAACACACTTTAAATAGTGATGATGTGTTTGCGCGGATCGAACAGATGCAACAACAGAAATTTAATTTGGATATTGAACACATCACATTTGGGACTTATCAAGCACAGATGTTGCAAGGACCATTGAGCGCTTATTATCAACATTTGCTTCAACATAAATAGGAACGGCATAAAACATGATTCAATTGATATTGGGTGGCGCGCGTTCAGGGAAAAGTCGTCTGGCGGAACAAAAAGCCAAAGACAGTGGGCTACCCGTGGTTTATGTGGCAACCGCTCAAGCTTATGACGATGAGATGCTAGATCGCATTCAGCACCATCAAGCGGAACGTCCAATACATTGGGGCTTGGTCGAAGAACCTGTGTATTTGGCAGATCGTCTTCTTGAAATAGACCAAGACAATCAGTTGATTTTGGTGGATTGTCTTACGCTGTGGATGAGTAATTTGCTGCTCAATGAACACACTGAATTTCAACCGCAGCAATGTCAAAAGCTGTTAGCTACTTTACCGAAATTAAAGTCAGAAATTATTTTAGTCAGTAATGAAACTGGACTGGGCGTGGTGCCGATGGGGCAGCTCAGTCGTAAATTTGTCGATGAATCTGGACGCTTACACCAACAATTGGGGCAATTGGCTGACCATGTGGTGTTTTGTGTGGCAGGTTTTCCTATGGTATTAAAAGGAGAAAAGTAATGAACTGGTGGCTTGAAGCATGTCAACAACCGAGTATAGAGGCAAAACAACAAGCAGAAGCTCATCAACTCCAATTAACTAAGCCGACAGGTTCACTTTCAGAATTAGAAATAACCGCAATCCAACTTGCTGCACTGCAAAATACAGCAAAGCCGAATATTGATTTTCCATGGATTACAATTTTTGCCGGTGATCATGGAGTAATGGAGGAAAATATTTCTGCTTATCCGCAAGCTGTAACCCGTCAAATGTTGCAAAACTTTACCACAGGTGGTGCATGTATTAGCGTTATTGCTAAAGAGTATCAAGCTAGATTACAAGTGATTGATTGTGGTTCAGTGGGTGAGGCGTATGATTATGCTGGCGTCGAGCGTTATTGCATTGTGCAAGGTACAGCAAACTTTGCCAAAACTGTGGCAATGACCGAAGCGCAATGTATAGAAGCCCTGAACTTGGGGCGTAAAAGTGTGGAAGATGCAGTTGCGGCCGGTGCTTCAATTTATGTGGCCGGTGAGATGGGGATAGGCAATACCTGTTCAGCATCGGCTGTGGCATGTTTTTTACTGAATGAACCCGCAGAAAAATTAACCGGTGTCGGTACAGGCATTCGTGCAGAACAATTGGCACATAAAAAACAGGTGATCGATCAAGCCTTAGCTTTGCATAAAGATTATGTGGATAATGATGCGTTTAAAGCTTTATCTGCGGTAGGCGGTTTAGAAATTGCGGCGATGACAGGCGCTTATATTCGCTGTGCACAGCTAGGTCTGCCGATGGTCGTGGATGGCTTTATTAGTACCGTCTCGGCATTGATCGCTGTACGTTTAAATCCAGCTGTTCGTGAGTGGATGCTGTTTGGACATCAGTCTGCGGAATACGGTCATGTGCGTTTATTGGCAGAGTTAAATGCCAATCCATTACTCAAACTGAACTTGCGTTTAGGTGAAGGCAGTGGTGCAGGTGCTGCACTCGGGGTAATCCGTTTAGCATGCAGTTTGCATAATAAGATGGCAACCTTTGCTCAAGCTGCGGTGATTGGTGAAAAAGTTTAAATGGACATCTTCCGTTTAGATATTTTGCGTCATGGAGAAACCGAGTTGAGTCATACTTTACGTGGCTCAACCGATGATGCATTGACGGCAAAAGGCTGGCAGCACATGCAGCAGACTATAGAAACAGAACTAAGTCTGTATGGTGTAAGCTCACAACCGCTATGGGATGTGATTGTAAGCTCAGAGCTTCAGCGCTGCCGTTTGTTTGCCTTCGAACTATCTGAAAAACTCATGCTGCCTTTACAGGTCAATCCTCAATTTCAGGAAATGCATTTTGGTGATTGGGAGGCGGTAGATACCCAACAAATTTATGCACAAAGCCCTGAACTATTGACTCAGTTTTGGGAAAAACCAACGCAATTCGCTCCACCAAATGCAGAAACTATGCAGCAGTTTCAACAGCGCGTGGTATTCGGTTTGGACAGCTTAATTCAGCAAGTGCAAGAACATCAGTGGCAGCGTGTTTTACTCATCTCACATGGTGGCGTGATTAAACTGTTAAAATGTTTAGCCCTGCAACAACCGCTAGATGATATTTTGAAAATGAGTGCTGAATTAGGTCAGCTCAATTCATTTATCATTCACAGTTCAAATAAAATCAGTCTGCTGGAGCAAAACAAATGATGCCTTTTTTGATTGCGCTCCAGTTTTTGACTATATTTCCGATTCAACTTAAAGCCATGCCATCGAAGCAACAAAATGGGCAGTCTTTATTGTTCTATCCCGTTATTGGGCTGTTGATTGGCGGCATTCTTGCACTTACCGCTTTTGTTTTACAGAGCTTACCGCTGATTTTGCTCAGTAGTATGGTGTTAGTACTGTGGATTTGGCTGACAGGTGGATTACATCTCGATGGTCTGGCAGATACAGCTGATGCGTGGGTTGGGGGATTTGGAGATAAAGAACGTACACTGAAAATTATGAAAGACCCTACCTGTGGGCCGATTGGTGTACTGAGTTTGGTGATCATGTGCTTATTAAAATGGTCGGCCATTTACGTGTTGCTACAACAGCAAAGTTATTTTGCCCTGATTTTATTTCCTGTGTTAGGCCGTTTAGCGCCGTTATTTCTATTTTCAACCACTGAATATGTACGTGAAAAAGGCTTGGGGTCTTCAATTGCCAAATTTATTCCACGGACATGGGCATTGATTATCTTTGTACTCTGTTTATGTGCAAGCCTATATTTTGGCTGGGGTGGCGTAATCAGTCTGATCGTATTTATCATGACTTTGGCCTATTTACGTTTTAAATTTATACAGCGTATTGGTGGGGTAACGGGTGACACAATTGGTGCTTCGATTGAAATTTCAGAGTTATCTAGTTTGATGGCTTTTGTGATAGGTCTGCATTATTGGGCGGTTTAATCAGGAACAGTTTTGCTGACAGAGATTAGTTGTCTCGCTATCTAAAGCCACTCAATAAAAAGCCCAGTAATTGAACTGGGCTTTTTATGATTTTATGGATATGAATGCAATCAACTCAGAACATAGACAACGAGATGAATAATCGAAGGGCCAAGCAGTACCATAAATACACCTGCAAGTACCATACTTAAACATGCGGCGACACCTTCTTCTTTATCGCGCATAAAGGCCTTGCTGGTACCAAAACCGTGTGCAGCATTCCCAAGCGCTGAACCTTGAGCAAAATGTGAACGTAGCTTAAGTCCTGCAAGAATCAAGTCGGCAAAAGCCACACCTGCAATCCCTGTAATCATGGTAAATAAAATCACCAGTTCAACTGAGCCGCCAATATTGGTGGTCAGTTCCATGGCAAAAGGGGTAGAAATAGAACGCGCCATCAAACTATAAGACGTTTCTTGGTCAAAGCTAAAAAGCTTTGCGAGATAGAATGCGCTGACCACACCTGCAAACATACCAATCACAATACCTAAGCCAATACTCAGCGCGTGATTACGAATGACTTGGCGATATTCATAAATTGGAATCGCAAATGCAACGGTGGCAGGGCCAAGCATCCAGACAATCCACTGACTGTCTTGCATATAGGTATCATAGGAAATATGAAAAATTGCCATGAAAATGATCAATACAAATGGCACTAATAACGCAGGGGCAAGCAGCATGTACGGATATTTACGGTGCAGCTTTTTTGCCAATACATAGCCAATTAAAGTCAGAACAAAACATAGAACTGAAATACTATTAAAGTTCAGCATATTCATGAAGTTTTACCTATGGTATGAACGTCGTGATGGGGAGTACTGAGTTTTTTCTCACCTTTTAATTTACGTTCGAATTTAAAGCCGAAATAAACTGTCAAAGCGGTAATCACCATCACGCAAATCGTGCCTAACACCACAGCGGCAATCAGTTGCCAACCTGAGCTTAAAAATAAATGTTTGTATTTAACCAAGCCAACGACACATGGAATAAAAAATAGCACCAACTCAGCAAGAATTAAGTCAGAACCTTGTTTAATCCAAGACATTTTAAATAGGCCAGTTAGCAAGGCTGCAAGCAGCAAAAGTAAGCCAATCACACCGCCTGAAATCGGTAAATGAAACCAAGACTGAATCTTTGTCCCCAACCACCAGATCAATACCAACAACAAAATTTGCGCTACAGTTTTTGCGAGGTGTGTTAAACGTGGAGAAGTTGACTGTATGTCCATGAACTTAAGGCTTATTGGGAGATGTGCTTATTGTAAATTTAGCTTTGTACTATAATTATGAATAATTAAATATTAATTATGCTTATTTGGAATAATTGTCGTGGATATGAAGAGTCTGAAGATTTTTGTGACCATTGTGCAAAAACAGAGTTTTAGTCATGCCGCTGAAGCTTTATTTGTCACACAGCCGACCATCAGTAAAATCATTCGCCAATTAGAAGATGAAATTGGTGTACCTTTATTTCATCGGGGTGATGCAGGACGTAAACGCGAAGCACAACTCACCTATATGGGCGAGCAGATTTATCAGCATGCTTTAGTGATCTTAAATGAGCAACAACGTATGCTCGATACCGTGGCACAGGTACGTGCATTGAAGCAGGGCAAACTGACTCTTGGTTTACCTCCTTTGGCATCAGTTTTATTTAGTCGTCTGATTGCCTTATTTCATAAAAAATATCCAAATATTGAACTGAGTTTTTTTGAAGTCGGTGCGACTGGGATTGAAGATGCCATTTTAAAAAAACAAGTCGATGTCGGTATTATTCTTGGACATTTAAAACCTGTGTTGAGTGGTATTCCTGTGATGGATTCACCGCTGTGCTTACTTTCAAAAAAACAGTCGCAATGGCGTAACCGCAAAACTGTATCCTTGGATGAACTCAAAGAAGAATCTTTTCTACTGTATGCTGATACGTTTACTTTGAATAACATCATTATTCAGGCAGCTAACTTTGTGGGTTTTGAACCTAATGTGGTGTGTAAAAGTAGCCAGTGGGATTTTATTGCCAAAATGGTCGACACCGATGTTGGCATTGCGATATTGCCGAAGATTTACTGTGAGCAGTTAGAGGCTGAAAAATACAATGTCAGTATTATCGAAAATCCGAATCTCAACTGGACTTTAAATATGGCTTGGAATACCACGGTTGCCATGAGTCCGGCGACACGGGCCTGGCTAGAAATTATTGAAGAAAATAAAGATCAGATTTATTTTTAATTGTTTACGCGAATCTCAACTTTCTAAACTCTTGAAATAAAAAGGACATAACACAATTTAGATTTCGACTAAGAAAATTAC
>NZ_JBLZXR010000110.1:0-10817 GCF_050285345.1 Acinetobacter sp. | reverse complement strand
CGTTGTGAAGAAGTGATGTGGCGTGAGAAGAAACTGTTTTGTAATGCAGACTTCTTCCATGCATCTGCGTATCACTTTATGGATATTGCAACCAAACTATTCACGCCAATCTTTGTGATGAGCCGTGTTACAGGATGGGCAGCGCATGTAATGGAACAGCGTGCAGACAACCGTATTATTCGCCCAAGTGCGGACTATACCGGTTACGAACTGCGCAAGGTACTGCCAATTGAGCAACGTTCAGCAGCAGCTTAAATCTGTCTCTGCAACAGTGTCCACAGTATTAAAGCTTGTTTAGATTTTTTGGGTGATGAGTAAATTGCTTTATTCATCACCTGAATCTGAATTAAGCTGAGTCTTGGATTAGTAATTGATTTGAAATCAAAGGGCTAGAACCATCAGTTGAATTAGTACATCAGACTGGCAGTTCTAGTCCTTATCTTTGATCGTCCCTTATTATTCTGTGTAATTCAGGGTTTTTTACTGACCAAATAAGGCCTGAGTATAGTTTTCTGCTACAGCACTACGTTGACCATTACCATTAAAATAACGATCTACGTAACATTTCTGAGCCCCAGTGTCACAAAAAATACCGTTGGCAAAGGTAAATTGTGTGTGACTAAACTGACCTTGTGAGAACACTTTATTGGCTTGATCTTGACCAAGGTATTTTTGAGTCAACTCTTTTGAAATACCTGCAGAATTGGCACAGATATACTGGTCACATAAGGTTTTCGCTTCAGGTTGCTTTAAATCAATGCCTTGAATTGGCTGTTTGGGAGTCATCGGTGTTGCTTGGCAACCCATTAAAAGCACAGGTAGACAGAATAAATAAGCCATTTTTTTCATGATCTTCTCCAAATCTAAATGTTAAGTTTTGCACAGTAGATTTGAGCATAGGCCCATTCAAACCGATGTTCTGTGCATTTTTGATATTCAAAATTTTAAGATCTTAGGGTCTAAAAATGATATCTGTATTATCAGAATAATTAAATTTGAACAGATGTTCAAATTTAATCTAAAAAAATTATGCGTCTAATTCTTGCTGAATGATGGCTAAAATTTGCTGATGAAAGAAATCAGATTGAACTTTTTCAAGGTTGAGATTGGATAAACATTCCAGTCCTATGGCAAAAGCAATCAGCCTTAATGCAATTTCATTGATCTGATCTAAGCGAAAAATAAATTCATGATTGATCATTCCCAGATGTAATATTTCAATGATTGAGTTTTGCCAAATTTTAATGGCTTGCGCATAGGCTTGTTTAAAGATTGGGTGACTGTAAGCATTGCGTTCTGCATCATTCCAAATGCCAATATACGGTGTTTCGGAAATTGCCGCTTCTGAGCCGAGAAGGTAAATCAACTTATCCCTGCAACTGGTATTTTCAGGAAATTGTTCTAGATTTAAATTCCCATGTACCAGTTCTAAAAAAACCTGAGACTTTAGGTCATGGATAGAATCAAAATGATGATGAATTTGACCTACAGAAAATTCAGCTTTTTCTGCTAATTTTCTGACCGTTAAGGTATTTAATCCTTCAGACAAAACGAGTTTTTTTGCGGATTCAATAATCTGTTGTTTCCTTTCATTTTTGCTTAAATAAGCCATCTGAATCAAAATCCGAAAAGTAATGGGCTTTATTATATAGCCTGAATTTAGCTTAAGTAGATGATGTACTCTTCCTCTTTAACAATATGATGTTGTTCATCAGTCCAGAGAAATTCTCAAATTACTTCATAGAGACAATGTCATAATCCGAGAAAATTTTATCATTAGGCGAACGCTTGTTGCGTTTATTTATAATTTGCAGGTTTTAGCAGTAAATTTTCGCGACACAAATTGACGTTTATAGATATTGGTCGCATTGAATAAGAAATTGATTTTCATATAATTAGTTCAATTAAATACTTTATATTTATAAAAAATGGAACAACTTAATCCTTCAGACCTAAAAGCGATCCTTCATTCAAAACGGGCAAACCTATATTACCTTGAGCATGCCCGCGTGATGCAAAAAGATGGCCGAGTTTTATATCTGACCGAAGCCAAAAATGAAAATCAATATTGGAATATTCCGATTGCCAATACCACCGTCATTTTATTGGGTACAGGTACATCGATTACCCAAGCTGCCATGCGGATGCTGGCAAGTGCAGGGGTATTGGTCGGTTTTACCGGTGGTGGTGGCACACCATTATTTATGGGCTGTGAAATTGAATGGATGACACCGCAAAGTGAATATCGCCCAACCGAATATATGCAAGGTTGGATGCAGTTTTGGTTTGATGATGCAAAACGTTTAGAAGTTGCCAAGCAGTTTCAGCAGGCTCGGATTGAATTTATCAGAAAAGTTTGGGACAAAGACCGCGATTTAAAAGCTGAAGGTTTTTATCTGGATGATGTTGATATTACACAGGCATTGACCGGTTTCGAAAAGAAAATTCCACATTTAACCAAAGTGGGTGATGTGTTATTGGCTGAAGCGGCCATGACTAAACAGCTTTATAAAATTGCAGCGACACGTACCGGTTTAAAAGATTTTAGCCGTAATCCTGAACAGGGGGATTTAGCCAACGACTTTCTCAACCATGGCAATTATCTCGCTTACGGTTTAGCGGCAACTACACTTTGGGTTTTAGGTATTCCACATGGTTTTGCCGTAATGCATGGAAAAACCCGCCGTGGTGCTTTGGTGTTTGATGTGGCAGATTTGGTTAAGGATGCGGTCGTTCTGCCTTATGCCTTTATCTGTGCCAAAGAGAAGATGACTGAGCAAGAGTTTAGACAGCAGTTATTGCAGAAATTTACAGAGCATCGCTGCAGCTTAGAAAACCACTTGAAGCTGTCGCAGATGATAAGTGAAGTTCACTGCCATGTAGGCAGCTTAGAAATCATGGTTCTCGATGTTGAGTGTGAAGTTTGTGTTCACTGCCATGTAGGCAGCTTAGAAAATACAGACGCATCCCTTGAACCTTGCTTTCAGGTTCACTGCCATGTAGGCAGCTTAGAAAACATATTATCACTTTTACGATGTGACCACATAGTTCACTGCCATGTAGGCAGCTTAGAAAACTCATAAAATGATGGAGGTATCGTGGGCCTCGTTCACTGCCATGTAGGCAGCTTAGAAAACTAAATACAGTCGGTGATCTTAGAACATCACGTTCACTGCCATGTAGGCAGCTTAGAAACAAACGTATTTTGAGGAAATACTCCATAAACTGTTCACTGCCATGTAGGCAGCTTAGAAAAAGCACTTTACGAAGAGCAGCAACGACTTGCTGTTCACTGCCATGTAGGCAGCTTAGAAATTGTTGTCACAGTTACACCATCAGCGATTTGGCGTTCACTGCCATGTAGGCAGCTTAGAAAACCACGTTGTCTAGATGAGGCAAATTAAACTTGTTCACTGCCATGTAGGCAGCTTAGAAATGATTTGAATTTAGAGGTCGTTAGCATTGCGGGTTCACTGCCATGTAGGCAGCTTAGAAATCTTGAGCTTCAATCTGTATTGCCAGTTCACGGTTCACTGCCATGTAGGCAGCTTAGAAAACGTAGAAAATCATCTATAGGGTCGTCTTTCGGTTCACTGCCATGTAGGCAGCTTAGAAAGCGCCATAAATCGCATAGAGCTTAGTCATCTTGTTCACTGCCATGTAGGCAGCTTAGAAAAACTTAATTTGCTCATAACGATCTTTTGAGCAGTTCACTGCCATGTAGGCAGCTTAGAAAGCACAAATATTCAGAATGCGTATGCACATGGTGTTCACTGCCATGTAGGCAGCTTAGAAAAATGCAGAAGTTGCTGAAATTGATGGGCGTGTGTTCACTGCCATGTAGGCAGCTTAGAAAAATCCGGGATAAAACCAACTGATAATCCTTTCGTTCACTGCCATGTAGGCAGCTTAGAAACGGAAGCTGCAAAACAAAATATGCAAGACTGGGTTCACTGCCATGTAGGCAGCTTATAAAAGCAAAATCACTGAACTGCAAACAGTACGCTGGTTCACTGCCATGTAGGCAGCTTAGAAACTGAATACCTAGACCTAGGGCTATTTGTAGTGGTTCACTGCCATGTAGGCAGCTTAGAAAAACAAACATCAGGTTTATTTCTCTTGGAACAAGTTCACTGCCATGTAGGCAGCTTAGAAATTACGGGCCTGATTGAGCTGTGCATCTATGGTGTTCACTGCCATGTAGGCAGCTTAGAAAATTCGCCAGCGCAATCAACGCCTCCTTACCGCGTTCACTGCCATGTAGGCAGCTTAGAAATTGCCATAAGGTTGTTTGTATGAAGATTTACGGTTCACTGCCATGTAGGCAGCTTAGAAAGCTATCTTTATAAGGTTTTGCTGAGTAACCTTGTTCACTGCCATGTAGGCAGCTTAGAAATGGGTTCCAAACTCATTGGAAAGTAAATTCCCGTTCACTGCCATGTAGGCAGCTTAGAAATAGAAATATCGAATGGTGGAGATTGGCTTGTAGTTCACTGCCATGTAGGCAGCTTAGAAAGCTATGCAAAATAGTCGATCAACAGAAATGGTGTTCACTGCCATGTAGGCAGCTTAGAAAATTGGCCAAGCCTTCGACTTCACCTTCTGATAGTTCACTGCCATGTAGGCAGCTTAGAAACACTTCACGTTGACCGTAAAGCACTGGCACGGGTTCACTGCCATGTAGGCAGCTTAGAAAGGCTTTAGTCCAAAGTGCTTGTAAAAGATTGGGTTCACTGCCATGTAGGCAGCTTAGAAAAACTTAAAAACCGCTTCATTAATACTTTTATAGTTCACTGCCATGTAGGCAGCTTAGAAATAGTTCATCTAAAACAGGGATTTGCTCAAACAGTTCACTGCCATGTAGGCAGCTTAGAAATTTTAAGAGACGATTTATGGGGGTGAGTTCATGTTCACTGCCATGTAGGCAGCTTAGAAAATTGGGTACAGCATTGATCGGTGCTGGTGTCGGTTCACTGCCATACAGGCAGCTTAAAAATTCCTAAAAGTACGAAGAGGGTAGGTATAAAATATTATTTAGCAGCACATAGAAATAAAAAAGCCGCATTCATTGCGGCTTTTAATCATGACATCAACTTAAGCAGCTTCAGCTTCTAAAATTTCAAAATCATGAGTAATTTCGACACCACCGTCAGTCAGCATTTTACTTGCTGAGCAGTATTTTTCAGCAGAAAGTTCAACCGCTTTTGCAACTTGCTTTTCTTTTACCGCATGGCCAGTTACAACAAAGTGCAAATGAATTTTGGTAAATACAGCAGGAATAGTGTCTGCCCGGTCAGCTTTTAATTCACAGCGTACATCGGTGATGTCTTGGCGTGCTTTCTTTAAAATCGTCACAATGTCAAAAGATGCACAGCCGCCAAGCCCTGTAAGGATTAGCTCCATTGGGCGCGCACCGCGGTTTTCACCGCCGTATTCTGGAGATCCATCCATGATTATAGTGTGGCCGCTTTGAGTTTTTGCTTCAAAAGCGACATTCTCTAGCCAATGAACACTCGATTGCATTGCAAGTCCTTAAAAAAAGCTATAAATTTACGCAGTACCTGTACACTAACATAAATGGAGTTGATAAGGAATTTCAGCTCTAGCGTGTGACAAGTTCAATTTAGGTCTTGTGCGATCTATAATTTATCCATATTCGGAACTGTTAGCATGACTTCAAACTTTTCACAACTTAGCACTGATGCGCTATCTCCGGGGCAGTTACCTGAGTCGGTGAAGGCATTATTAAAACGTGCATATATCAATCGTTACCCAAAACGTACGACTATTATTGATGCGGGCTCAGAATCAAAATCTTTGTATTTAATTCTTAAAGGTTCAGTATCCATTATTTTACGCGAAGATGATGATCGTGAAATCGTTGTAGCGTACTTAAATGCGGGTGACTTTTTTGGGGAAATGGGTTTATTCGAAACGAATGCACAGCGTACTGCGGAAGTCCGTACTCGCGATGTGTGTGAAATTGCCGAAGTAACCTATGAAAACTTCCATGAATTAAGCAAGCAATATCCAGATCTCAGCTATGCAGTATTTGCACAGCTGGTACGTCGTCTAAAAAACACGACACGTAAAGTCACGGATTTGGCATTTATCGACGTATCCGGTCGTATTGCGCGCTGCTTGATTGATTTATCTTCTCAACCAGAGGCAATGATTTTGCCAAATGGTCGTCAGATTCGTATCACACGTCAAGAGATTGGCCGTATTGTCGGTTGTTCTCGTGAAATGGTGGGCCGCGTTCTCAAAACTCTTGAGGAACAGGGTATGATCGAAACGGATGGTAAAGCGATTCTGATTTTCGATGCTTCTTTAGAAGAAAAAAGCCAAATCGCCACAGGTGATTTTGACGACGAAGAATAATTTTTCTTACGTTAAAAAAAAGCAAATCTTCGGATTTGCTTTTTTTATGTCTAAATATCTAAATAAAAGTGAGCTCCCAATGCTTCGCATAATAATGTGACAAATAAACAGTCAATGATGATTTAAACTCATCATGCATTTTGGTTAAGCTTAAACATCGGTCATTTTATTCATCACAAGAGCAAGAATAGGAAATCAAAAGCACATGCAATTTAAACCACTCGCACATACTGGAATTTTAGTTCCAGAAATTTGTCTAGGCACCATGACTTTTGGTGAGCAAAATACACAAGCCGAAGCCTTTGAGCAACTTGACTATGCTTTAGAGCGTGGACTGAATTTTTGGGATACTGCCGAAATGTATCCTGTTCCGCCCAAACCGGAAACCCAAGGTTCAACTGAAACCATTATTGGCAACTGGATTGCAGCACGTGGTGGCCGTGACAAATTATTCCTCGCTTCAAAAATTGCAGGGCCATCTTATGGCGGAAGTGATATTCGCGGTGGTCAAACCAAATTTGTTGCGACAGATATTGAATCTGCCTTAGATCAATCGCTCGCTCGTTTGCAAACAGACTATATCGACTTATATCAGTTACATTGGCCACAGCGACCAACCAACTTTTTTGGTAAATTGGGTTATGGCAATGCCGAAGCCCATAGCAACCACACTGTGACGCAGCTAGAAGAAACATTAATCGCTTTAAGTGCAGAAATTAAAAAAGGTCGTATCCGTGCTATTGGACTTTCTAATGAAACGCCGTGGGGCACATTGAAGTTCTTACATTTGGCGGAAAAGCTAGGCTTAGAGAAATTTGTCAGCGTACAAAATCCCTATAATCTTTTAAACCGTACTTATGAAATTGGTATGTCTGAAATCGCTCATTATGAAGGGGTAGGATTATTGGCATATTCACCTTTGGCCTTTGGTTATTTAACTGGTAAATTCCGACATGGTGCACGACCTGCCGATGCACGTGTGACACTATTTTCACGTTTTAGTCGTTATAGCAACCCAGAAAGTGAATGGGCAACTGAGCAATATGCACAACTTGCCGAACAGCATGGTTTGACTTTCACACAACTGGCTTTGGCTTTTGTTAAACAACAGTTTTTTGTCACCAGTACCATTATTGGGGCAACTAATCTGAATCAACTTAAAGAAAATATTGATGCTTTTGAGATCAATTTATCTGAAGAAGTTCTACAGGGGATTGAAGCGATTCATCGTCAACAACCAAATCCAGCACCCTAATTAAATCGTTTAAATCATGCGAAGAAAAGCCTGTATAATTTTTTGCAGGCTTTTTATTTTCGACTTTATAAACTTAAATTTTTGAAAATTGAGCATGTCATTTTTATCGAAGAATTAACATGAAGGATAATTAAAATAAGGATTTGTTGAATAGAAACAATTCGTGCATAAAAACCAGTTAAAGGACTTGAAATCTTGAGTTTAAAGACCAATATTATAACTGAAGTATATTAATCTAGATAAATTAACTTATTGAAAATATTTAAAAAATGTATTTGAAATTTTAAATATGACTCCCATATATGCTTCAAGTACAAAATTTGTTGTGAGGTATAACAAGAATGCGATTTGAAAAATTCACAAACCGTTTGCAGCAAGCATTATCCGATGCGCAGTCTTTGGCTATGGGGAAAGACCATAGTGCGATCGAGGGGATTCATATCCTTGCCACCTTGTTGGAAGAACCCTCGAACCAAAGTCTATTGCAGCAGGCAGGTGCCAATCTTCCAGATTTAAAAACCAAGCTTCAACAAGCGTTGATGGATACTGCGACCATTGCCAATCCAACAGGGGATATCAATTTAAATCCAGAAGCTGTGAAAGCATTAAATTTGGCAGACAGCTTTGCACAAAAAGCGGGGGATGAGTTCCTTTCTACCGATTGGGTGATTTTAGGTTTAGCAGAAATCGGCAAAACAAAAACTTTATTAAATAGCGTAGGCGTAACCACAGATAAATTACGTCAAGCGATTGAAAATATTAGAGGCGGTGAACAAGTCATGAGTAATAACCACGAAGATCAACGTGATTCACTCAGCAAATATACTTTAGACCTAAATGCACGTGCACTAGAAGGTAAACTTGACCCGGTGATTGGGCGTGATGAAGAGATTCGCCGTACCATTCAAGTGTTGTCACGTCGTAGTAAAAACAACCCCGTATTGATTGGTGAGCCGGGTGTAGGTAAAACGGCAATTGTTGAAGGTTTGGCACAGCGTATTGTCAATGGTGAAGTGCCTGAAAGTCTAAAAGGCAAACGTGTATTGTCACTTGACTTGGGTTCTTTACTCGCAGGTGCAAAATACCGTGGTGAATTTGAAGAACGTCTTAAAGCTGTATTAAAAGACCTTGCGAAGCACGATGGCGAAATCATCCTATTTATTGACGAGCTACATACGCTTGTTGGCGCAGGGAAGGGCGAAGGTGCAATGGATGCTGGCAACATGCTGAAACCTGCACTGGCGCGTGGTGAGCTACGCTGTGTGGGTGCAACCACTTTAGATGAATATCGTCAATTCATTGAAAAAGATGCCGCGCTTGAACGTCGTTTCCAAAAAGTCTTGGTCGATGAGCCGAGCGTTGAAGACACCATTGCGATTTTACGTGGTCTAAAAGAGAAATATGCAACGCATCATGGCGTGCAAATTTTAGACTCTGCCATTATTGCAGCGGCAAAAATGTCACATCGTTATATTACAGACCGTCAGTTGCCGGACAAAGCCATTGACTTGATTGATGAAGCAGCATCACGGATCAAGATGGAAATTGATTCAAAGCCTGAGCCATTAGACCGTTTAGATCGTCGCTTAATTCAATTGAAAATGCAGCTTGAAGCAGTGAAAAAAGATGCCGATTCGGTCAGCAAAGCTGAAGTTGAACATCTTGAGAAACAAATTGCAGAAGTGCAAAAAGAATATAGCGATCTGGAAGAGCAGTGGATTGCAGAAAAACGCCTTGTTGATGGTACAAATCAAGCGCAAATTGAGCTGGATAAAGCCCGTACAGCGTTTGAAAAAGCGCAACGTGAGGGTGATTTAGCGGAAGCAAGCCGTCTGCAATATGGTGTGATTCCAGAGTTACAAAAACGCTTGAACGAAGAAGAAGTGGCAGAAAGCAATGAGGAACCAAAACTCATTCGTACCAAAGTGACTGAAAATGAAATTGCGGAAGTGGTCAGTGCCGCGACCGGGATTCCTGTAGCGAAAATGCTGCAAGGTGAACGTGAAAAATTACTTCAAATGGAAGAATTTTTACATAACCGTGTCGTTGGTCAAGATGAAGCGGTAGTGGCTGTGTCTAATGCCGTACGTCGCTCGCGCGCAGGCTTATCAGACCCGAATCGCCCAAGTGGTTCATTCTTGTTCTTGGGGCCTACAGGTGTGGGTAAAACTGAATTGACCAAAGCATTGGCCAACTTCTTATTTGACAGTGATGATGCGATGATTCGTATTGATATGTCCGAGTTCATGGAAAAGCATTCGGTTAGCCGTTTGGTTGGTGCGCCTCCGGGCTATGTCGGTTATGAAGAGGGCGGTGTCTTAACTGAAGCTGTTCGTCGTAAACCATATAGTGTGGTGTTGTTTGATGAAGTTGAGAAAGCACATCCAGATGTATTTAATATCTTGCTGCAAGTGTTGGATGATGGTCGATTGACGGACTCACAAGGTCGTGTCATCGATTTCAAAAATACCGTGATTGTGATGACCTCGAACTTAGGTTCTACCGATGTGCGTGAGCTCGGTAATAATCCAACCAGAGAAGAAGTGCGTACCGTGGTGATGGCAGCAGTGTCTGAACATTTCCGTCCTGAATTTGTGAACCGTATTGATGAGTTAGTAGTCTTCCACTCACTTGAAAAAGCACAAATTCGTGGTATTGCTGACATCCAATTAGATCGTTTACGTTCACGTTTGGCTGATAAAGATATGAACCTAGCGGTTGAAGACAGCGCATTTGAATTGTTAATCGAAGCTGGATTTGATCCTGTATATGGTGCACGTCCATTGAAACGTGCAATTCAACAACAAGTTGAAAATACTTTGGCGCAGAAAATATTGGCCGGTACATTCCAACCGGGCGATACCATTGTCATTCAAGCGGATGGCGACCATCTTAGTTTTGACAAGATGCGTATGAACTAAAGTACTCAATGATTAATCACAGTGTGTTAAAAAGAAACCCGGTTTAGGCCGGGTTTCTTTATTTTACACTTGTCGCATTTTACGTTTAAAAACCTAAAGTTGATTGAAATTCATTCTTTTGACCCTTTAATATAAGACCTGAACCGTAATGAACATTCATTTAAGGGTTCTGTAAAAATAATAAGGCTCTAGACTAGCAGACTAGTTATGTTGGTCTGTAATCATGATTAAAAACAGTAAATTAAGCCACTACAAGATTA
>NZ_JBLZXR010000109.1:0-17808 GCF_050285345.1 Acinetobacter sp. | reverse complement strand
GTGTAATCTTCTTTAGGGGTTATAGCGCCCATGATATCTTCCTATCAATTTGCCCAAAAAATCTGGATCGCCCAGATCGCGTATGCAAATACTGCAATAATTACTGCAGATGTCAGCACCAAACGCAAACCGTTTGCTGAAGGACCCATTTGACGAGTAGTCACATAGTCAGTGAATACCTGCCACATACCGATCCAAGCATGCGCAACAAGAGATAAGACAGACAATAAAGATAAAATCTTCATTGGAGTTGTCATCATAAAGCCATACCATTGCTCAAAAGTGAACCCGCTATTGCAAAGGATCCAACCCAGTACAACAATAGTATAAACAGCCAATACAACGGCACTTACACGCTGGATAAACCAATCGCGTGAACCTGATCCTGTTAAACCTGTAGCACTTTTCATTAGAGAACAATCCATACAAATGCTGCAACAATACCGATTGCAGACAAGATCAATGAAATAGTAGCTGCGATACGACCACTTTGCAGTTCTTCAGCAAAACCGATATCTGCAAGCAAGTGTTTAACACCTGCGATAAAGTGGAAAATCAGGCCGGCTACAAATACCCATACGACAAAGCGCACAATGAAACCGCTGAAGATTTCTTTAACTTGTGCAAAACCTTCAGGCGAAGATAAAGACTTGTCTAAAATCCACAGAAGGACCGGTACGAGTAAAAATACGATAACACCTGATAGACGGTGTAGAATTGATGCAATAGCCACAGGGGATTTTAAGTTTACTTCTAAAACTTGACCCATGGACAAATTGACAGGTCTGTTGCTTTTCACAGCGGGCATCCTGTAAGTAAAAACTCCATCCGGAGTTTGTTGGAATTAATTCGTAGGAAAGCTGGCATAGTCAGACAATACAATATAATAAACTCTGCAGCTGTCTGATCTTTTATAAACGACAGCGAATTATAAAACGTGAACTATCAAAATACAAACGAAGACAATTAGCTTTTGATCAAAAATTCCTTAAATAAGAATCATTAACATTAAATTCAATGAGGTTAAATAAGTGTAAGGTCTAACAGAAAAACACTATCTTATTGGTTTTAAATAGGTAAATTTATTTTTCTTTATAATTATTAAGGGTATACCTTTTATTTTACATTTAGACTAAAGATGAACAAAACTAAACTATTCTTTTGCTCCCCTATTTTAAAATCATCTGCAAAATTCGCCAAGCCATAATCAAAAATTAAAATATTAAATATTTTTAAATTTTATATAACAAAGAGATCATGAAATGAAATAAGCACTTAGTCTGTGTATAAAAAAAACCACAAGATGAATCTTGCATATAAAATCGTCATTTTCAGCAATTTTAGCGCCAAATATGGCTTATTTTTAATCAATTCTTACAATCTAATGAGCCATTTTTTAACCAAACAAACTTTTTTTAAAGCTTCAGTTAGTCGTTTTAATTATGAATAAGAAAAGAACAATTTAAATCCTGAAACAGCTGTAAGTTACGAAAATTATAATCATTTAGGCAAATCCACCTCTTGATAAAGCTTAAAGTTTCAGAGTTTTTAAAGATTAGAAATTGCCTACAATTAAGACAATAGGCTTTTTATAATCTGCACCTCTCTTGTAATTTGACTTATTATACTGCGTCGGCGCTGTGATTTTATTCATTTTTTAAACGGATACTCTGTGACTCAGTTCCCTATTCGAACGTTACTTTTATCCATAAGTATAATTGACAAAATTTCAGTTCCCTCTAATCTTAGAGCAAATTTTTGATCCGTCTGATTCTCGCATTAAAAGATTAGTACTGAGTCAGATAAAAACATTCACCAGGACAGGAGATCTATTGAATGTCTGAAGCAACTGGCAAAAAAGCCGTTTTACAGCTTGATGGCAAAGAAATTGACTTACCAATTTACAGTGGCACTCTGGGCCCAGATGTAATTGATGTTAAAGATGTATTGGCTGCAGGCCACTTTACTTTTGATCCTGGTTTCGTATCTACAGCGGCGTGTGAATCTAAAATTACATTCATCGATGGTGGTAAAGGCGTTCTTTTACACCGTGGCTACCCAATCGACCAGTTAGCGACTAAAGCAGACTACCTAGAAACTTGCTACCTTCTTCTAAATGGCGAGCTTCCAACTGCTGAACAGAAAGTTGAATTTGACGCTAAAGTTCGTAACCACACTATGGTTCACGACCAAGTTAGCCGCTTCTTCAATGGTTTCCGTCGTGACGCGCATCCTATGGCGATCATGTGTGGTGTTGTTGGTGCGCTTTCTGCGTTCTATCACAACAGCCTTGACATCGAAAACATCGACCATCGTGAAATCACTGCGATTCGTTTGATCGCTAAAGTACCTACACTGGCTGCTTGGACTTACAAATACACAGTTGGTCAACCATTCGTTTACCCACGTAACGATTTGACTTACGCAGAAAACTTCCTGTACATGATGTTTGCTACTCCTGCAGACCGTGACTACAAAGTTGACCCAATTCTTGCGAAAGCAATGGACCGTATTTTCACGCTTCATGCTGACCACGAACAAAACGCGTCTACTTCTACAGTACGTCTTGCTGGTTCTACTGGCGCTAACCCGTATGCATGTATCGCTGCTGGTATCGCGGCTCTATGGGGACCTGCTCACGGTGGTGCAAACGAAGCTGTTCTTAAGATGCTTGATGAAATCGGCACTGTAGAAAACGTTGCTCCGTTCATGGAAAAAGTGAAAACTAAAGAAGTTAAACTTATGGGCTTCGGTCACCGAGTTTACAAAAACTTCGATCCACGTGCGAAAGTAATGAAAGAAACTTGTGACGAAGTGTTAACTGCGCTTGGTATCAACGATCCACAACTTGCTTTGGCTATGGAACTTGAACGTATTGCGCTTTCTGACGAATACTTCATCAAACGTAACCTATACCCTAACGTAGACTTCTACTCAGGTATCATCCTTAAAGCGATTGGTATCCCAACAGAAATGTTTACCGTAATCTTCGCGCTTGCACGTACTGTTGGTTGGATCAGCCACTGGTTAGAAATGCACAGCACAGCTTACAAAATCGGTCGTCCTCGTCAGCTTTACACTGGCGAAACTCAACGCGACATCCAAGGTCGTTAATTCGAAAGAATTATCTGATTTTGAAAAAACCACCCTTTGGGGTGGTTTTTTTATGCGTTAAGGTGAATATCTGTAATCTTATCAAATAGATTTACTGAATTTGAGTTTTAGTGCTCAGGCCACCGTATCATAATCATCCCAATTCACCTGTGCTAAACGTTGTTTCAAATAACTCAGCGACCACGGCCATGCTGCAAAGTTACGTCCATTCACATCTAGGTAATAACTCTTACACCCACCACGGTTAAATACCGTACTTTGTAAATGTGTCTGCACTTTGGCATTGTGATAAGCCAAAACATTGGGCTTAATTTCGATGCGCTGAATTTTATCCTGCTTCATTTTTACCAAAGCATCGACGATATAACCGACTTGCGCTTCAGCAATACCTATAAATGAGTCATACACCAAAATATTCGGCCCTAGCACCAAGAATGCATTGGGCACTTGCGCAATACTGGTGCCTAGAAAGGCTTCTGGTGAGCTATCTTTCCAAAGCTCCGACAGCAATTCACCTTGAGCATTTTTAACACGGCGACCAATCGGCGGATGCGACACTTCAAAGCCTGTGCCCCAAATAATCACATCAACTTCATGTCGTTCGCCATTTGACGCGATCACCGTATTGCCGTCAATTTCAACCAAACCCTGTGGAATCAGTTCAACATTGGCTTGTTGCAATGCAGGATAATAATCATTGGCAAACAAAAGTCGCTTACAACCAATCGAAAAATTTGGTGTGACGTTTTTACGCAGTGCATCATCCTGAATTTGTAATTTTAATAATTGGCGACCCAAAAAGTTGATGGGTTCTAACAAGGTTGGATTGCGTAAACCCAAATTAATGGCATTTAGAATTTCTGCCACACTTTTACGCCACGTATCCTGAATTTGAGGGAAACGTGTAATCCATCCTTTAGCACGATCATTTAATGGGAAATCTGCTTTTGGCAAAACCCAAGGTGCTGTGCGTTGAAACACCACCAGATTTTTGGCTAAAGGTTGAATCTGCGGAATAAACTGAATGGCCGAAGCGCCCGTACCAATCACCGCGATACGTTTATCTTTTAAATCATATTGATGATTCCAACGTGCCGAATGGAACATTTCGCCTTTAAAGCTTTCAATCCCATTGATCTGTGGAATTTGTGGTTCGGTAATCGATCCTGTAGAAAAAATGACAGTTCGTGCCGCATAGCACCCTTTTGACGTATCGAGTTGCCACTGTTTCTCAGCTTCATTCCATTCAGCATGCTTTAATTCACAGTTAAATTGGATGTTCTGATATAACTCGTGTTGTGTAGCCACATCTTCCAAATAGCTCAAAATTTCAGGCTGTTTGGCAAATAGATGACTCCATTTGTGACTTGGCGCAAAGGAAAATGAATACAACACTGAGGGCACATCACAACCACAACCCGGATAGGTATTGTCACGCCAAGTACCACCAACGCGGTGTGCTTTTTCTAAAACCACATAATTGCGATAACCCAGCTCATTCATACGATGTGCTGCGGCCAAACCTGAAATACCTGCACCAATCACAATAGTGTCATAAACAGGCACATCTTGATTCAGTTGTTCAGCTTGATCTGACTGAGGTGCTGCTGCTTTTTTATTTGCAGCTTTGGTCGTGTTGTTTCGGCGTGTGCTGTTTTTTGAACTTATTTTAGGCTCTGCCTTGGTTTTGGACTGAGGCCTTTCTTGTTCTAAAGATTTTACATCTTCCTCATGTAATTGCGTCGGCATATTCATACATTTGCTCCCGACTTTTTAATATAGGTATTAAAGAATGGATAGCCCACACCCAATAGGCGGGTATAGAGCTGAGGTGATAAGCGTTTCAACCACCAAAACAGCTTGGCATCTGGCTGTGGAATGGTGTACAACTTGCCTGCATCCAAATGATTCAAACTGAGTTTTGCAACAGCATGACTGGTGGTGAAAGCATGATTTATCAGCAACTGATCTGCCAGACCTGCATAACGACTTGGAAGGCGTCCATTTTTCATAATATTGGTGGGCACTAAAGTTGGACATAACACATTGAGGCGAATATTGACTGAGCGTAGTTCTGCCGAAAGCGTTTCTGACAAAGCCAACACACTCGACTTGGTCACGTTATACGCTGTCATCTCAGGTGCTGCGGTATACGCTGCTGCGGAAGCCACATTAATAATCGCCCCACCATTTGGATTACTTTTCAGCTTCGGTACAAAATAATGGCAGCCATGCACCACACCCCACAAATTGACATGCATACACCATTGCCAATCTTCCAAACTCAGTTCATCAAACTTTCCGCCTAAGCCCACACCAGCATTATTAATGACCAAGGTCACGGGATACCCCATTAACTGTTCAGCTTGCTCTGCGAGTGCCGCGACTTGTTCCGCTTTGCCCACATCACATTGCACCGCATAGGCTTGTGATGAAGTCAGTAATTGAATCTGATCAACCGTTTCTTGTGCCGCGTCGAGTTGAATATCTGCACACACCACCGTTCCACCACGACGCGCTAACTCTAGTGCATAGCTCCGTCCGATTCCACTGCCCGCACCCGTCACCACGGCATAAGCCTGATGACTTGGTCGGGACTTTTTCTGAAATAAACCCATCTTGACTGTCCTTTGTATACTTTTAATGCAGGGGTAAATTCTTTGACAAAATACGGTGTCAACACACCATCCACAGGATTCAATAAACGCTTTTTGTAATATTCAAGAAAAGCTGATGTGTCATAATCATTCGGATGAAAGCCTGGACGCAAATAATCAAAAATATGTTTTAAGCTGCTGCCATACACGCCATTTTTTAAGCCAAAGATCAGTCCTACACTGCGCGGCATCTCTTTCCAATAACTAAGGCTCATCAAGTTAGACGGCTTGCGATAAAATGGAACAAAGAATGAAGCGAAGGAGATCAACACCAAAATGGTGATCAGCGCAGGGAAAAAACCTGCAATACGTAGCGCATAGTTATTCGATAAACTTTGGAACACATCATAAGCAATGTCTTTGTGTTCAGATTCCTCCAACATATGCCACATCCAAATCGCACGCTGCTTTTCATCTTGAGAATGAAAGAAAATTTCCTCATGATTCATCATGTATTCGGCCAGTACTGCGGTGAAATGCTCAATCCCCGCCATGAGAGATAGTTTCATCGGCTGAGGCAAACGATTAAATCCATAATCAAAAACATAACTGGCCAAAGTACGGAAAATTTCAACTGGCAATCCGGCATCGCGATAGGCATCATTCATTTCATCATGCAAACGCGAATGCAATGCTTCTTGTCCAATCAAGGACGTTACACGCTGTTTAAGTAGTGGGTCGCTGATAAAATCCCGATGATAACGTGCCGTATCAATCACCAGATCTTCACCAAAAGTCAGAAAGATGGACAGTGATCCAAAATAGGCACTGGCCAATTCTGCATTTAAATAAAATTTTGGATCAATCTTTTCCGCCTCAAAATCAAACTTCATGTGACGAATGGGAACAACTGCCGATTGTTTTGCTGCATCAAAAGCAGGACCTGAAAAAATGCAAGTTAAGGTTTTTTTAATTGGTTGAAAAGCACTCATGGTTTTTCTCTCAATGTTGGTGTTTTCCTTGACTGACCTCATGTCAAAATCAGGAAATACACATCTATTGAGCATCAAACTAAGACAGTTAAAAGCCCAGACCATTAGCAAAACCGACCTCTTGATTTGCAAATTCGCTCAATTATTTACTGTGTTGGACAATCGGCAAAACAACCATGCAGCACAGCTCAAAAGCTTGTCATTACAGGCCATGCGTAGTTTTGAGCATTTTGTTTTAGTGCAAAATTTTCGCTACTTTAGCGCTAGTGAACAGCACATCAGTATAAGTATTTCAATTTCAGGTTATATTAGCGTTTGAATGATTCTAGATTTTGATATTTATCCACCTATGCTCAAACTCATTCCCACACTGATTCAACTGCTCAAACTAGATCGTTTTAAATGGCGTACATTAACCTCAGGTGAAATTACCATGTGCCGAAGTGTGTTTGGTGATTTGATTGATTATGAGCAAGTCAAAGTGATGAATCATCCTTTTTTGCCGTGGCAGGCACAGAATGTGGTGATGGCACCGAGTGGCTATATCCATGCACGAAATTTACTGTATAGAAATGATTATTCCAAAGAAAGACTAAGCTTTCGCGCTCTATTTATCCATGAAATGACACACGTCTATCAACACCAAAAGAACATCAATGTGCTGGGCTTAGGTGCAATTCTACAAATAGGCTATTTTTTGAGTTTTAAAAAATATAATCCCTACCATTACACACTCAAACCAAATAAAGCTTTTTTTGACTACAATATTGAGCAGCAAGGTGATATCGCACGAGATATCTATTTAAAACGCATCGAGAATATTATTTTACAACCAATATTAATCAAATAATTTCAGCATGAATACGACGATTTGATGGTGATTAATTTTCAATACCCTCAACTGTCTTTTAAATTGGATAAAAACCAAAAATCGCCCAATTGAGTCCAAGCGGATCATCATCCACAGAGTGAAGCTCATTTATGGATGAAAAACCAACATTAAAAATTACTTTATTTACAATATCTCAGACTTCCTTTTTCAAAAGCCATGAATAACCCTAGTATCTCGCTTAATTTCAGATAAAATAAGCTGACCGAGTTTTTTGCCTCGCAAAAAATAGGTTTAATTATCATACGATGATGGTGTTTTGTTTTCGCCTTTCGGCAGTATTTTTATGTCTAAATACACTCGCTGAGTAATTACAATAATACAAATCAGTGTGTTAAGTGTATTCACCTATAGGAATAGGATTTAGTTGGAATGAATAGTTTTAAAATTGCACTTGCTCAGTTCTCTCCGCATATTGGTAACCTAGAATCAAACGCAGCAAAAATGCTTCAACAAGCAAATGCAGCAAAAGAACAAAATGCAGATATTATTGTTTTCCCTGAACTTTCTACAGTGGGCTACCCTGCTGAAGATTTATTTTTACGTCCAAGCTTAAATAAACGTACCCAGCAAGCTTTTGAGCAATTGGCGACCATTCAAGATATCGTGTTGGTCTTTGGTTTTGTTAACCAAACTGAAGATGGCCAACGTTATAATGCTGCTGCGGTCATGAAAAATGGTCAGGTTCTAGGAATTTACAACAAACAAAACCTACCTAACTACAGCGTGTTTGATGAAAAACGCTATTTCAGCGAAGGTCATCAACACCTTGTATTTGAATACCTCGGCCATAAGTTTGGCGTACTGATTTGCGAAGATGTTTGGGCTCTACCAACCGTTCAACAACTTGCTCAACTTAATGTTGAAACAGCATTGGTCTTAAATGCTTCACCTTATGAAGTTGGCAAGCCACAACATCGTATCGAAACTATGTCTGCCTTGACCAAGCAATTGAACCTTAACTTAGTGTACTGTAACCAAGTTGGCGGTCAAGACGATCTAGTATTTGATGGTACAAGCTTTGTCATGAACAATGCTGGTGAAGTCGTAGTACAAGCACCAAGTTTTGTTGAAGGCTTGCATATCGCTGAATATGACGCTGAACAAAAAGCCTATAAAACCGGCACAATTACTCCAGTTTTAAACACAATGGCTGAGATCTATCAAAGCCTTGTGACTGCAACGCGTGACTACGTACAACGTTCAGGCTTTCCAGGTGTAATTCTTGGTTTGTCTGGCGGGATTGATTCTGCTTTAACTTTGGCCATTGCTGCCGATGCGATTGGTGCAGATAAAGTACAAGCTGTGATGATGCCTTATACCTATACAGCACAAATCAGTGTTGAAGATGCAGCAGAGCAAGCAAAAAATATGGGCGTGACTTTCGGTATTGCCGAAATTAACCCAATCGTAAATAGCTTTATGCAAACCTTGTTCCCGTTCTTTGGTGAAATACCTACCGATACAACAGAAGAAAATTTACAAGCGCGTTCACGCGGTACCTTGTTAATGGCACTTTCAAATAAGTTTGGCAACCTTGTGCTAGCGACAGGAAACAAATCTGAACTTTCTGTCGGCTATTGCACCCTATATGGCGACATGGTCGGTGGCTATGCAGTACTCAAAGATGTGTATAAAACCATTGTATTTGAACTGGCAAAATACCGTAACAGCATTTCAGAAACACCAGTGATTCCTGAACGTGTGATTACTCGCCCACCTTCTGCTGAACTGCGTCCGGATCAAAAAGACCAAGACTCATTACCTGAATACGATGTATTGGATGCAATTCTGTATGCTTATATCGAAGAAGATATGAGCCAAGACGATATTATCGCCAAAGGTTTTAATGCAGACGTTGTGAAAAAAGTGATTCGCTTAGTCGATTTCAATGAATACAAACGTCGTCAAGGCGCAATTGGCCCGCGTATCAGCTCACGCGCATATAGCCGCGAACGTCGTTACCCAATCGTGAATGGTTGGAAACCGGGTGTTTAAGCTTAAATATTCAGTTTAAATCTAAAAAGCTCAGTGATCTACTGGGCTTTTTTATTGCCATGATTGATTCAATACAATGAAAATGAATATTTCAAAAATGTAGATACGCAAAGAAATGGCTGGGTCATTATTTAAGCGATCAGGCATAAAAAATCATGCAAATATAATTTTATGAATAACGTGAATTGAAGGCACGAAGAAACTTTTTTCGGCACAAAAAAAGAGACCAAGCTGAGAGCTTGGTCTATAAAAATGGTGGCTATGACGAGACTTGAACTTGTGACCCCCGCATTATGAGTGCGGTGCTCTAACCAACTGAGCTACATAGCCGTAAACTGTGGGGGCATTATCTAGATTTACGCCATTATCGTCAAGTATTTTTGTGCATATTTGTTCAGAGTTTAAACATACAAACATTAAGATGATAATATTTAAGCAAATCTTGATATTTTTATCGTATTTATCACATTTTTGATTAAAAATTAGTGTTTTATAATGAAGGCTTCTTCAATGAAAAAAATCTACCTCGCCCTCGGTTTCATTCTGATCGGTCTGACTGGCTGTCAATTGGTTTCACCGATTTTTGTTGATTACAATGGCGTACGCCGTGATGTCGCAACGTGGATTAATCAACAATCTCTTTTATCTATGCAGCAAAAACGTAGTTTGACACAACTCAGTAAAGCACAACAAAAGGTCTATAGCCTAGATTTAAATAATCGTGAAGCGGTGTTGAACGTGGCCAAAGAAAATCAAATGGCTTTACATTGTGCCAATCTACACCATGTCAGCGATAAAAAAATCCAACAGTTACAACAGCATATTTTTGATGCTTCGAGCTGGGCTAAATTTCAGCAGTTTGAGCAGACAGCGCCCCAAATAAAGCTAGATGCAAGCTCAATTCAATGTGAATAAGCCATTCAATCCAATACGGCAAATTCAAGAGTATTTTGTCGTACATTTCCCATGAACGTTATTCAGCATTTAGTTAAAATTATTTACATCTTTAAATTATTTTACTATTGTTAATTTTGCTAAAGCCAAGTATATCTTTTATAAGATTTATTTGATAAACATGAAGATTATCCTTATGAATTTACTGGGTTTTATTCATTTTTAAAACAGCATATGATAAGTCTATAACCAAAATTTTATAGCGTTTTTATTCTTTGTTCATTTACAGATTCAATTAATCCTAAAAGGAGAAATATAATGGCTTTAAATAATATTTTAGTTCCAATCGACGGTTCCGAAACTTCATATGCTGCTGTCGCAAAGGCAGTTGAATTTGCGAAAGCTTTCGACAGCAAAATTACAGTGGTTCAAGTACTGACGTTGGACCCATATATTGCTGCCGAATACATTTCTGCATCTCAAACCAATGATTTGATTGAACGTGCGCGCGCTTCAATTTTAAATACATTGGCAGAGGCTAAAGAGAAGTTTTCGACTGAAGGCGTCACTGTAGAAACCCGCTTACTTGAAGGCCAAGTGGTACATACAGAGCTGGTAAATGCTGCAAAAGAAACCAATGCTGACCTGATTATTATTGGTTCGCATGGTCGTACAGGGATTAAAAAATTCTTCTTGGGTAGCGTAGCACAAAGCATTTTAAGTGCTTCTGATACTCCTGTACTTGTGGTGCGTAAATAAGTTATCCCCAGTATTTTAAAGCTTAAAGCCTTCTTTCGAGAAGGCTTTAATTTTTTGGGTGGATTATCTATATACTTAAGGTTGCCATTGATAATACTTCAAATTAATGCGCCCATTCACCACAACAACCTGCTCTGCTGCTAACTTTTCCTGTTGAATGTTCTCGCCTTGTGCATTGAGCCGTTGAGTGCTAATTTTACCTTGAGAATTAATTACCCGATGCCATGGTACATTTGCTGCACCGTCTATATTTTTGAGTACATAACCGACCAAACGCGCATGTTTAGGCAAACCTGAAAGCTGAGCGATTTGTCCATAGGTGGCGACTTTCCCAAATGGAATCAGATGAACCACCTGTAAAATGTGTGTTGCTAATTCATCACTCTGTTTCATGGAATCCCTTGATCTCAATCCTGTACTATAACCATCTTAATCCTAGAAAAAGCCCCCAATATCTTTTACTGCGTTTTAATCGATTAGTACAGCGAAGATCTTAACCACATACAAAACAGCATATTCAATCACCATAACTGAATAAGCATTGGGTAATCAATAATGCTAGAAACATCTGAGCCATAACACATTTTGCATTTGCAACATCAATTCTTTTTATCTGTAAATGCACACTAGATAATAAGTTTTTCCTAAAATTTTTCAAAAAAAAGAAATACCGCAGTATTTCTTTTTTAAACAACTTTAAAAACTCAAAACTAGAAGTTTTCTGGGTTTTCCAAACGGCGAACTTCTTGTACTTTTTCCGGATTATGTACCGCAGCTACACCATCATCTGCTTTGGTATCAATTAATGCTTCGGGGTTATACACAGTAATTGTCTCATTTCCATGAATATCTTCACCCACAATATACTGAAAACCCTTCCGGTTCATTTTGTGGCACATCCTTTGATACCAACCTTTAAAGCCCCGTGTTTCCTCATTCGGATTGTAATAAAATGCATTCATCACCGCAGGTAAACCAAGCCCACACACCAGACCAGACATCAACACTGCAATAAAGGTATATCCAATTAAGATACTGCTGTATTCACTCAATTGTGGAATATTCGCCACCGCCAAAATCAAGGCCAGCGAAATCCCGCCACGAACCCCACCCCAAGATAAAATTGTCAGACTGCCGTTATAGCTTTTTTTGCGAAAACTTGGGAAAAAGGCAAAAGCCAAATAATTTGCTGCAAAGCGTGAAACATGCAAAATAATAAAAGCAAAAATCCCACCTAAAATCAAACTGATACTCAAATCTAGAATGAATAATTCCAACCCAATTAACGTAAAGAGAAATGAGTTAATAATGCCTTCAACCGTATGCCAAAAATGGTTAATTTCACGAATTTCACGATCTTGTAAGATTTCCTTCCATCTATTTCCGACGATCAAACCACCAATCACACAGGCAATTGGTGCTGAAGCATGCGCAAATAACGCCACCAGATAAGAACCACAAGCCAATAATGCAGTGGTTAAAATCAAGGACTCCATTTCATGTTTACCGCGTAGCAAGCGCAATATGCCTTGACCAAAGCCCCAACCAATAATCACCGCAACCACAATCTCGTACAGCAATGTTTCCAATGTACCGAGGACAGTAAAATGTTCACCTTGCAAAACATTGAGTAAAGTCATGAAGACTGCAATACACATTGCATCATTAAATAGTGATTCGCCTTCAAGCTTCACCATTAAATGATGTGGTGCACGTACAGAGCTCAGAACACCCTTTACCCCGATTGGATCGGTTGCACCCAGTGCTGCCCCCAATAGCAGCAGGACAAGCAAATCAACTTGATGTCCAATTAAGAATTGATAACCATACAAAGCCACCCCAAAGAAACCGGCACACAAAACCAGTGCAATACTGGCTAAAATACCGATCGGCTTCCAATGCACTCTAAGATCGGAGACTTTAAATTTGAGGGCAGAAGAGGTCAAAATAAAACAAATCACCCCATTAATTAAAAAGTCATAAAAGTCGATATGTCGAACAGCTTCTTCAATATTGTGTAAATTAATCGTCACAAACGGATTGCCATTTAACAGACTCGCCGCCCATTGCAAAATAAAGACAAAAATAGCAGAAACAATAGGAACACCAATGGCCTGAGGAAAACCTAGAATTCGTTTATTAAAAATTGTCGTGGCAATCGAAAGTGCAAAAATTACCGTAAAGGCCTGAAGAAAGAGATGATTTCCCATTGTGTTTCCAATTTTGGGGCTATGTCGCCTGCATAGTGAGATATAGGTATTTTAAAAATAAATGATATATTAACTATCATTTAAAAATAAAATATTTTAACGATTTTTTGATAATTCCCGTGTATCAATTAAGTTTTTTTCGCACATTTAATCCAGATGAATTAACATATTGTCTACAGCATAGTTTTTATGCACTCTTCTTAGCTATTTTAAATCTCCTATGCATCAGACTATTAAAACTGTTTTTCGCCTCTGCTTTGCTGCTGTTATTTTTTTAATTACAGCGGCCCTCATACTGACCTGTTTAAGTAAAACACAGGAAATTGTGTATGCCGATAAATATTTCCATCAGGCAAAAAACATTTCTCTGGATTCAACGGCTAACGAGCAACTGGTATTGCTTTCAAATAATCAGTCGCCAGACAAAGCTATTTTTATTTTGCTGGCCAATAATGGTTATATTGCCAAAGTTCATTGTGAGCATTATCTCAAGGATATTTGCTTAGATAACTTCAATAAATCGCATACTCGTCAAATTCAGCATATTGATCTAATCAAAGTCGGTCAATTTCATTACATCAAGCAAGTCAGTTTTACCAACAGTCGCAGCCATCAACAACACGTTTTAAAATATAGTGATGCTCAAATTAAACAGTTTTATCAGCAAGATATCTCTGGGCTGAAATATATTGTATTTGGCGTGGCCCTATTCGCAATTGCTGCGATCTATATCAGCATCCGTATCCTGCGTAACTTTAAGTCTTTTTTAAACAAATAAGCCTTTCACAGTCACATCTCAATAAAAAGAGGATTGCACAATCCTCTTTTTTATTTGTATCAAATCGCTTGATTAAAAGTATCGCAACGATTGATATTCCCTGTTTTTAAGCCTATCTCAAACCATTTCATGCGCTGAGCACTGGTGCCATGAGTGAAACTGTCTGGAACAACCTGACCTGTTGCACTTTTTTGCAAATAGTCATCACCAATTTTATGTGCGGCATCCATGGCTTCTTCGACATCGCCCTGCTCAAGGAACTGCGTACGTTGTTGATTATGGTGCGCCCAAATACCGGCAAAACAATCCGCCTGTAGTTCTTGCATCACTGAATAACGATTTCCTTCGGCTTTCGATGCTTGCGCACGCGCTTTCTGAACTTGAGCAGAAATCCCTAAAATGGTCTGTATATGATGACCAACTTCATGTGCAACCACATAAGCTTGGGCAAAATCACCCGCTTGGTCATGACGCTGTAACTCCGTCTGGTTTTGTTCGCCAGAAATCCCCATTTGAGTACGCATATCTTTAAAGAATGCCGTATCAATATAAACTTTCTGATCCGCTGGACAATAAAACGGTCCCATTGCAGCCTGTGCCGCACCACAAGCTGAATTAACCATCCCACTAAACATCACCAATTTAGGCGGTTGATATTGAGCATTCAGTTGTTCTTTAAATACTTGCGACCACGTATCTTCGGTATCGGCCAAAACTGTCCCCACAAAATCCATGGCTTCTTGCTGTTCTTGAGTTGGATGATCCAAACCCTGCACTTCAGCCGTTTGTCCTTGTGATGTCACTTGTTTCGTTGCCTGATAGGCTTGTTGCGGATCTACACCGAAAAACTTCCAAGCCACAAATGCCACGATTAGCCCTAAAATACTGATCCCGCCCGCTTTAGCACCGCCACCACCGCGACGGTCTTCCACATTCGTACTAACTCTTCGTCCCTTCCAGCGCATAGTGATCTTCCTTTTCTGAAATATGTGATAGCAATGCGTTTTTGATTAAGCTGACTTCGTTCTAATCTTTTGAATAAAGCTAATCACGCACAGTACAATCAAACCTGCGACAAAACCAATCACTAAATTCAGTAGAGTTGGTGTTAAAGCACCAATAATACTTCCCACTGCAGGAATGTGCTCAGCATAATCCACCGAACCTTCCATAAAATGATGCAATAAAGGCACACCATGCGAAATGATGCCTCCACCAACTAAAAACATGGCAATTGTCCCGACAATTGTCAAGGTTTTCATCAGCTTCGGTGCAAAAGCCAATAAACCACGACCAATACTTTGCTTCAATGATGAGGCTTGCTCAGTTAGATATAGTCCTAAATCATCAATTTTGACAATCATTGCGACAAAACCATACACACCAACGGTCATCAGGATTGCAATCACCGACAGCACCATTACTTTGGTCACAAAAGTTGCAGCAACGACTGTACCCAACGAAATCACCACTATTTCAGCCGATAAAATAAAGTCCGTACGAATCGCTCCTTTAACCTTATCTTTTTCAAAAGTAGCCAAGTCAGTTTCTATTGTGGTTAATTCCTGGCTGGCTTCTTCTTCTGTTTTGGCTTTTTTGTGCTGTAAGCTGTGCAGAACTTTCTCTACCCCTTCATAACACAGAAATAAACCACCGATCATCAACAATGGCGTGATCAACCACGGCGCAACCACACTAATCAATAGTGCTGCGGGCACTAAAATCAATTTATTTACAAAAGAGCCTTTGGCTACCGCCCACACCACAGGCAGCTCACGATCGGTACGCACACCACTGACCTGCTGCGCGTTCAGGGCTAAGTCATCTCCTAAAACCCCAGCAGTTTTTTTTGCGGCCATTTTACTCATGACTGCAACGTCGTCTAATACCGTGGCAATATCATCTAGTAATATTAATAAGCTACTCGCCATTTATTTTTATCCATCTTGAAAACTTTGACATTTTAATCTGTGATCTCAACTTTTGAATATTTGTTTTTTGAAATTTAGCTGATTTTATAATTTTTTTACTCCCGTTTTTTTTAACACTGACATTCAAAAAGATTATGCCGTACAATATTGCCATTCTTTGAAAAATAGCATGTCGCCAAGACGACTTTGGAAATAGGTAATGAGTAATCAAGACAATCGCCCTGTTATTTTGACAGGCGACCGTCCGACAGGACAACTTCATTTAGGGCACTTTGTAGGATCTTTACGTTCTCGTGTAGGTTTACAGGATTCTCACCATCAGCATTTATTATTGGCAGATGCACAAGCTTTTACTGATAACGCTGATAACTTTGAAAAAGTACGCCGTAATATTCTTGAAGTTGCCACAGATTACTTGGCTGTGGGAATCGACCCAAGCAAAACCACAATTTGTGTACAATCGAGCTTACCGGCACTAAATGAGCTCACTATGTTGTATCTCAACTTTGTGACAGTTTCTCGTTTAGAACGCAACCCAACCATTAAAGCTGAAATTCAACTTCGTGGTTTTGAACGTGATATTCCTGCAGGTTTCTTATGCTACCCAATTGCCCAAGCTGCGGACATTACTGCATTTAAAGCCACAGTTGTACCTGTCGGTGAAGATCAGATTCCAATGATCGAACAAACCAACGAAATCGTACGTCGTTTGAATCGTCAAATTGGACATGAAATTTTACCTGAATGTAAAGCACTACTCTCAAATATGAGCCGTTTACCGGGCTTTGATGGTAAAGCAAAAATGTCAAAATCTTTGGGCAATACCATTGTGCTCGATGCTTCTGATAAAGATATCAAAAAAGCTGTGAATGCTATGTATACCGACCCGAACCATCTTCGCATTGAAGATCCAGGTCAAGTTGAAGGTAACATTGTATTTACTTACCTCGATGCGTTTGATCCAAATAAAGAAGAAGTAGAAGAACTGAAAGCACATTATCGCCGTGGTGGTTTAGGCGATGGTACGGTGAAAAAACGCCTTGAAGGTGTGTTAAAAGAGTTAATCACACCGATTCGTGAACGTCGTATGGAACTGGCAAAAGATCCTGATTACATCATGGATATTTTGAAAACAGGTACAGACAAATGCCGTGATATTACACAGCAAACTTTAGATGAGGTGAAATCTGGTTTAGGCGTCTTCCACTTTTAAGACCTTATAATTTAAGTTTTATCATTTAAATTTTTATAGCTCCCATCTGAAAAAGCCTTTCTGCCATGAAAGGCTTTTTGTTGATATCAACCAACATACTCTGGGTGAAGATTCACAGAATCTCCTTATTTTTAACGTTAGGTTACATCACTTAACGTGAACACCAATGAAATGACTGACCGTTCACTCTATGATTTACTTATGTTTTAAGAACGACTAAGTTCATAACATTTCTCCTTTACCGAACCTGTGAAGACAGATTCGTTGTTATACGCAATGAACACCCCAATCATTGCGTATTTTTTTGTCTGAAATTCAGGTCAATGAATACGCAATAAAAAAGCCCACATAACGTGTAATGCCAGTCAGTTAAGCAAACATTAGAAAAATGTAGTAAAAATGAGTGTATGCCAATACGCTCATTTTTTTATGA
>NZ_JBLZXR010000108.1:0-27614 GCF_050285345.1 Acinetobacter sp. | reverse complement strand
CAAATCTTCAAATCTTCAAATCTTCAAATCTTCAAATCTTCAAATCTTCAAATCTTCAAATCTTCAAATCTAATCATTAGTAATAGCTAATTTTTTAGTCTTTGTATCAGTTTGTGTCAGAGTGATCATCGTCGTTGATCGCTGTTACTTTCAAATTTTTTTTTACAAAACTTTAATTCTAAACGTTATGATTTGAAGCAATTAGATGACAGGTAAAATAAAAATGAGCACTGTTACTGTACGTCCAACTGTTGAATCTGATTGGGAGATACTGAAAAATTTACGGCTAAAAGCATTACAAGACAGTCCCGATGCATTTACAGCAACTTATGAAAAAACCAAAACTCATAGTGAGTTGGAATGGCGTGATAGAGCTGCGCAAAAAACGCCATGTCAGTTTCTATTAGCATTTGACGGAATAATAGCCGTAGGCATGGTTAGAGGTGTTATTGATGAACAGCATGAATTTAATGTGGTTGCAATGTGGGTGCATGAGAATTATCGAGGAAAGGGTGTTGCTGATCTTTTAATATCTAAACTAAAAAAATATGCAGCAAACCAAGGTTATACAAAAATTGTACTTTGTGTTGAATTAGGTAATTTACGAGCTATTCAATTTTATTCTAAGCAAGGTTTTATCAAAGTTCTTGAGCAATCTTCTTTAATATCAGGCTCGGAGCTTAGCAGTCAAAAAATGGAGTGCTTTCAGTTCTTTTAATGGTCAACTATTTTTGTATTTTAGGTTCTTGAATATAAAAATAACTTTAATTTCCATATTATCAAATACTTATATTTAATGTTTGTTTTATTTTTCACGTAATTGTCATGTGATTGCAAGTGTATTGTCATACAGAGCCTTTAGGTTATTGCAGTATTTCTCAAGGACCAAAGAGGTTAGACGTTGAATTACAAAGCGCTCATTTGCTGTATGGCTTTCACCCAAATGCTGACAATGCAGGCAGCACAAGCAGAATTTATTGAAGATAGTAAAGCAAAAATAGATTTTAAAAATTATTATTTTGATCAAGATCAAGAGCCTAACGATAAAGATTCGACAGTTTGGGGGCAAGGTATTGAATTGAGTTATCAATCTGGCTTTACCGAAGGTCAAGTCGGTTTTGGTTTAGATGCAACTGCGGCAGTAGGTATACGTTTAGATGGAAGTAAAGATAAAGCCAAACATTCACTGATGTTTCCTTTAGAAGGTGATGGCAGTCCAACAAATTATTGGACACGTGCATATCCCACTTTAAAAGCCCGTTATCAGAAAACTGATGTAAAAGTCGGGGAGTTACGACCTAATTTACCGATTTTGAGTCGAAGCTTTGCTCGCTTGCTTGAATCTGCCTATTTAGGTGGTCAAGTCACGTCTAAAGATGTAAAAGGGCTGACTTTAACTGGTGGTTATGTCACCAAAGCAATTCCACGTGCATCACGAGATGCTTCAAAGCTTTCTATTAAAGGCGCAACAGAAACCAGTGATGGCTTTATGTTTGGTGGTGCGGACTGGAAGCCCAATAAAAATTTAACACTACAGTACTATGCAGGCGAGCTGGATGATTTTTATGTACAGCAATTTATCGGTGTGAAACATAAATTTCCATTCAGTGAAAACCAGAGTTTTAATACGGACCTACGTTTATTTGATACTCAAGCGACTGGAGCTAATGAACGTGGGGAAAAAGGCTACGGCACGAAAGTAGATAATCAGACAGCCAGTGTGGATTTCAAATACAAATTTAAAAATCATCAGCTGCAATTCGGCGCGCAAAAAATTGGTGATGATGGCGATTTTCTGCATATGAATCAGGGAGGTTTAGGTAATGGTGCGGATGGGACATTCATTTACTTGCCAACCAATCGTTTGTTGCAGAACTTTACTAACGCAGGCGAAAAGTCAACATGGTATGGCTATCGATATGACTTTAATGATCAATATTTAAAAGGCTTAATGTTTCGTTCTTGAAAGTAAAGGGACGTGACTTTGGTAAATGTGGCTGTGCGACTGAGTCTGAAATTGACTATACCTTGCGTTATAAAGTGCCTGAAGGCAAATTCAAAAATTTAGGTTTTACCGCTCAGTACGGAAAATTCAAAAAAAGTACAGGAACTAAGCAAGAACAAAGCCGTATCTATTTGACCTACACCATGCCAATTTTCTAATCCAAAACTGATCAGATTAATTTATTAATAAGTTTATAGAGAAATAAAAATGAATCATTTTAATTCGAATCGTCGTCAATTCTTAAAGGGTTTGATGGGGATTGGATCTTTAGCATTATTTTCTGGACTCAGTCCAGTAAGCACATGGGCAAATGCCAAATTTACGATTAGTCCGTTTCAATTAGGCGTTGCTTCAGGTGAGCCTTGGCCAGATGGTTTTGTGATTTGGACACGTGTTGCACCTTATCCACTGTCTGTAGATGGCGGTATGCCAAATGAAGCAGTTGAAGTAGATTGGGATATTGCTATAGATATTGAATTTAAGAAAATTGTGCAAACTGGGAGGGCGCAGGCACATCCTGACTTACATCACACAGTGCATGTTGAGGTAGCCGGTTTAGCACCGATGACACGTTATTATTATCGATTTAGATTGGCTGGTTATGAAAGTTCTGTGGGTACAGCAAAATCGGCGCCAGCAGCACATCAAATGCCAGAACGAGTTCGAGTCGCTGTAGTAGGCTGTCAGCATTATGAAACGGGCTATTACACGGCTTATGACTACTTGAGCAAAGAGAAAGAGATAGATTTAGTTTTCCACTATGGGGACTATATTTATGAAGGGCCTGAAGGTAAAGGTGGGGGACGTGCAATTGGAGATCTAAGAATTTCAATTCCTGCACGTCAACATATTGGTCCGGAAATTCAAACTTTACTGCAATATCGTATTCGTTATGCACAGTATCGTGCGGATCCTGATTTACAGGCTGCACACGCATCAGCACCTTTTGCAATGACCTTTGATGATCATGAAGTTGATAACAACTGGGCTGCAGACATTGAAGAAAAAGGCGAAAAGAAAGACATTTTTTTACTGCGCCGCGCAGCAGCGTTTCAAGCATGGTACGAATATATGCCTGTGCGCTTAAAACAGAAGCCGAATGGCCCAGATATCCTTGCTTACCGCACTTTAGATTATGGGAAAATGTTGCGGATGAATATTTTGGATACACGCCAGTACCGTTCTCCAATTTTATGCACCAAAGTTCAGTTAGAAGATGGGTTTGATAAAATGGATTACTGCCGTACGGAGAATAGCCGAAATGAGCAGGTTCTTGGTACAGCGCAAGAGCAATGGTTGGCGAAGCAAATGCGCCATGATAAGCGTTGGAATGTGTTGGCACAGCAAATTCAGGTTATGCCTTGGGTGCGCTATAATAAATCAGGCAAGGCTTATTTTGGCAAAGATACGTGGAATGGCTATCCTTATGCACGCGAGCGCTTGATTGAATCTATCAAAAAAAATGCACCTTATGGCAATACGGTAATTTTATCAGGAGATTTGCATCAATATTTTGCAGCGAATATTCCAAGTGATTTGAATGATTATAAGAGTCCATCGATTGCAACCGAATTTTTAACCACATCGATAACCTCTACTGGCAATGGTCAACCAATTCGTCCAGGGCAGGAAGATGTGCTGAAGTTAAATCCACACATTAAATTTATCAACGATCAACGCGGTTATCAGACCTTAGACTTTTTTAAAGACTATATGCGTACAGACTTAAAGGTTCTAGATTTTGTTGAAAAACCAGGTGGAAAAATGACGACCGTAGCTAGTTTTGAAGTGGCTTATGGCAAGCCAGAATTGAAGCAGATTGAATCTAAATAAAACGGTATCAATACTTCTGCTAAATTATTTACAGGCTCTAAATAAAGCGCTTAGATGGTTCTAAGCACTTTATTTTTATATTGAATATGCACATCTATTAAAATCAATCCCTATGCATGTGATCTTCTACCCATGCAGAGGGACACGATGCTGATTGTTTTTAATCAGCTTTTTTATGTGTGGCAGAAATTAGATGGTTAATTTCAGTTTTGGCTTTAATCATATCGGCTTGGAATTGTGGATCTGCCTGCAAGCGTGAAAATTGCGCTGCGCCCATAATACGGCCAGCATCGACATCACTTTGCCAATGCATATTACACACGACTCGACTTTGCCCAAATTCAATGCCACGTTTGAAAATTTCATTTTGGTGTTCTGGACGCAGCTGTGCCAGCACTAATGCATACGTCCAACCAATGGTGGTGTGACCAGATGGATATGAAACAAATTGGTTCTTTTTATTTTCCTCATCAGGCGTGCAGGTGCTGACTTTAAAAAAAGCATATGGGCGTTCACGGTTATAAAACTTTTTGGCTGTCTGTGTAGAATAACGACTATCCAGTTTAATTTTTTTTAAAATCTCAAAAAGTATAGGGGTATTATGTTGATTAATTTCCACTCCAAAAGCTTCAGAAAATGGTCTGCCTAAATGTTCATTGGAAACATCGGCATCAATAATAGCTTGTTTCCAACGTTGCTCATTTTTGTCCTGAAGGTTTTGCTTAAAGATTGCCTGATCTCTGGTAAAACTTGTGCTATCTAGCTGTGGTGGTTGAGGTAAAATTTCAAGACTGTTGGGTGCATCAGAAGGTGTCAAGTAGGCATTTTCTGCAGCAAATGTGGAGTTGCAGAAGCAGCTTAATGCTAGAGTTGGAATCAATAATTTAATCAAAGGATGTTTTTTTTGCATTTTTAAGTCATGTCATAAATAAAAGCGAACACACAATAATGAATTAAATTGACCGCCTGATGACATTTTTAAAATTAATGAAATATAACGTAATTTTTATTTAATGTTGGTTTAAAGACTTCTTTATATAAAAAACCACCCAGTCTTTCAAAAGGGTGGTTAAGAACTCAAAACTAAAATTAAGCTTCTTGCTGTTCGGATTGAATTGCCGTTAATGCAATGGTAAACACGATGTCATCGACCAAAGCGCCACGTGACAAGTCATTTACAGGCTTGTTTAAACCTTGCAGCATTGGGCCAACACTGACTACATTTGCAGAACGTTGTACCGCTTTGTAAGTGGTATTTCCTGTATTTAAGTCAGGGAAAATAAATACATTGGCACGACCTGCAACTTTTGAGTCAGGAGCTTTAGAGCGGCCGACACTTTCCACCGATGCGGCATCGTATTGTAGCGGTCCGTCAATGAGTAAATCTGGACGGCGTTCTTTGGCAATACGAGTTGCTTCAGCGACTTTTTCAACTTCGGCACCTGCACCCGATGTTCCAGTTGAATAAGAAATCATCGCAATGCGCGGGTCTATACCAAAAGCTTTGGCAGAGTCCGCAGATTGAATCGCAATTTCAGCCAGTTGTTCTGCATTTGGATCTGGATTGATCGCACAGTCACCATAGACATACACTTCATCTGGTAACAGCATAAAGAACACTGAAGAGACCAATGAATAGTCTGGTGCAGTTTTAATTAACTGGAATGCTGGACGCACAGTATTTGCTGTGGTGTGGACAGCACCAGACACTAGACCATCGACTTGATCCAGTGCCAACATCATGGTGCCTAAAACAACTGTATCTTGCAGCTGTTCTTTGGCTTGAAGTTCATTGATTTTGCCTTTACGCAGCTCAACCATTTTTTCTACATAGTTGTTGCGAATCAGGTCAGGATCAATAATTTCTAAATCATGCGGTAATTCAATATTGCGTGCTTTTGCCACTTCAATTACGGCTTCAGGTTTTGCCAATAAAATACAGTGCGCAATACCACGTGATTGGCAAATTGCTGCAGCTTGAATGGTGCGTGGCTCATCGCCTTCAGGTAGCACAATACGTTTTTTCGCATGAATCGATTTTTGCACCAACTCATGACGGAATGCTGAAGGTGAAAGACGCGGTTGATATGAACCATTTAATACTTCAGTAATCCACTCAGCATTGATGTGACTTGAAACAAAGCGGGTCACTTGTTCTGCACGTTCTACGTCATCGACAGGAATTTCATTGCCTAAATTTGAAAGTTGTTGTGCCGTTTCAAACGTGCTTAAAGGCGTATGTAAAATCGGTAAACCTTGCTTAATCGCGGTTTGGCAGAAATCTAAAACTTGTGGGTTCGGTTGATGATGTTCAGTCAAAACCAAACCGGCAAGTGGAATACCATTGCTACTTGCAAGGCTAGAAGCCAACAACACATCAATACGGTCAGAGGCGCTGATAATCAGTTCGCCTGCCACAAATTTGTGAAGTTCATGTTCAATATTCGATGCAACTAAGCTGCTATGCAGTACGCGGCGATGAGCAGCATCGCCTTGGTTGATCCATTCTGCTTGGATATGCGTCGCCAAGTCAGACATGCGCGGTACGCTGAGCGTATTACTAAATGGAACGAGACCAATAACAGGTAGCTGTGCAGAACCAATTTGCGGATTACTTTGTTGTAATTCGAGTACAAATTTATTGGTGTCACTGATTAAACGCAGATTTGGATCAATGGTCACCGGAATTTGAGCAGATTCTTCTGGTAGGCCACGCGTACGCATAAATAATACGCCCGCAGTACGTTCAGAAGCAGCACCACCAAACTGACGTAGTGAGCTTTCAATTTTGTCTGCTGTTTTTGTAGGGTTATTAATATCTGCAGTGCTGACAATAATGACCTTGGCATCAAGTGCTTTGGCAAGTGTTGCATTCAGTTCAGAAGCAAAACTGTCTCGGCTATTCGGAATTAAGCCTTCAACAATAATCAGATCGTGTTTTTTTGCAATTTCACGGTGTAGACGAACAGCTTCTTCAAGCAGTTCATCACTTTCATCATGGCTAAGTTGCTGGGTAATGATGGTGTGATGAATCGGTTCCACTGTTTCATTGTCAAATAAATGACGATAGAGCGCAGTGGTGCGGTCGCAGGGATCTACTACATTTTCTTGCGAAAATGGTTTGAGAAAACCGGCTTTCACACCTTGGCATTCTAATGCGTAAATTAAGCCTAAGCATGCAGATGTTAAACCTACACCTTCTCCAGTTGGCACGAGTAAAATTGTTTTCATACGGTGTCTAATTTAAAGCTAAAAATTAAAGATTGAAGGTGTAAGGGCTGATGCGATTACTTAAGCAATCGCAATTTCAGCATCAGGCTTTTTTGTAGCGGCATTGACCTCTTCTACAACCTGTTCAGTTTCTTTGGCAATACGGCCTTCTTCGTCGGTTGGAACCACCCAAATTTGTGGGCCAGTACCATGGTCAATACGACCTTCAGTACCACGTTTTAGGTTATCGTTCAGATCTTTGCTTAAGTTAAAGCCAAAGTGCGGTAAATACGCGATAGTTTTTTCACGGATATATGCTGAGTTTTCACCAATACCACCGGTAAAGAATAAACCGTCAATACGTGGTAGGCCACAGCTCAGCGCAGCAAGTGATTTTGCGAGGCGGTAGCAGAAAACTTCAATAGCAAGTGCTGCATCTTCATTGCCTTGTTCAGATGCTTCGATCAGCGTACGCATATCGTTTGACAAGTCAGATAAACCAAGTAGACCAGATTGGCTGTTTAGCATTTTGTCAATTTTGTAGATGTCCCAACCTAAGTTGCTTGCCAAGAAGCTATGGATACTTGGGTCTACATCACCACTACGTGTACCCATAACTACGCCTTCAAGTGGGGTTAGCCCCATTGACGTATCAACGGATTGACCATTCCAAATGGCACATGTTGAGCTACCATTGCCCAAGTGTGCTGTTAACCAACCGCCTTGTTTGAAGCTACCTGCCAACATTGAACCACGTTCAGAAACATAAGCATGGCTTGTACCATGGAAGCCGTAACGGCGAACGTTGTGGTGTGTATATAAGAATTTTGGTAATGCATAGCGGTATGCATGTGATGGCATGGTTTGATGGAATGCCGTATCAAATACAGCCACTTGCGGAAGTTCAGGGAACAAACGCATCGTTGCATCAATACCCACCAAGTGTGCTGGGTTGTGTAAAGGTGCAAGCGGTGTCGCTTCACGAATACGTTCAATGATTTCTGGCGTTAATAATTCAGCTTTGGTGATCGTGCCGCCGTGAACAACACGGTGACCAATCGCTTGAGGATTGTGATGCGCCAAGCGTCCAAGAATTGTTTCGAGGGCTTTTTCATGATCGGCATGCGGGATTGCAAGCTCAAGCGCTTCGCCACCAGTGGTGACCCCTTTAATACGTGCGTCAGCAGTACCCAGATTCTCTGCCAAGCCAAAAATACGATCTTCACGGCGCTCAGAAACTAACGCATATTTGATTGAAGAAGATCCGCAGTTAATTACTAATACTGATGTCGACACGTTTAAATACCCGATTCTAATTGAAATACTTATCCCTAACTTTGACCTAATTACAGTTGTATCATTTGATGCAATTTAGATCAGTAGTGATGTTTTAACATGGGTTTTTTTTCTGTCCTAGATAGACTTTAGGAGATTAGACTTAAGCACTATCGACCATGAAACCAATAATAATTAAAATTTATCAGTTCATAGTTTTCATTTATTAAAAAAATAGTACTAAAACTGAAACGATTTAATAGCTTAAATAAACAACATAGCATGCGCACAGCCGCGCTGTAGCAATTAAATTGTTTCAAAATTCCTCTTATTTCGATCATTTCTTATAAATTTTTAAAGATCATTGATTTTCCACTACAAATTAAATTTTTAACTACATCGCTGAATCTAAAAGTGTGAACTTCGCGTCTAGTTTTTTATTTGATCTTAATTTAAAAATTTCAAATATTAAAAAAAGCTGTGCCTTTATTCACAAGAGCACAGCTTTTTTTTATTCATAGGGATTATTGGCGAATTTGACCATCACCAAATACGATCCATTTTTGCGAAGTCAGACCTTCAAGACCGACTGGGCCACGCGCATGGATTTTATCGGTTGAAATACCAATTTCAGCACCTAAGCCATATTCAAAGCCATCGGCAAAACGGGTTGATGCATTAATCATCACTGAACTTGAATCGACACGTGCTAGGAATTGGCGCGCAAGACTAAAGTTTTCAGTAATGATTGAATCGGTATGGTGTGAACCGTATTGGTTAATATGTTCAATTGCTTCATCTAAGCCCGTCACCACTTTAACCGCCAAGATCGGACCTAAATATTCGGTGTACCAATCTTCTTCCGTTGCTGCAACAATCGATTCACCCAAAATACGCTGGGTTTCAGGGCAGCCGCGCAGTTCTACCTTTTTCTCAGCATAGAGTTCTGCAATCAATGGCAAGAACTCTTCAGCCACATTTTCATCGACCAATAAGGTTTCCATGGCATTACATACGCCATAGCGATGTGTTTTGGCATTTAAGGCAATCGGTAGGGCTTTTTGTAAATCAGCTTGTGCCTCAACAAATACATGGCAGTTACCATCTAAATGCTTAATTACAGGTACACGTGCTTCATTGCTAATGCGTTCAATCAGCCCTTTACCACCACGCGGTACAATCACATCGACATATTCAGACATGGTGATCAGTTTACCAACCGCGGCACGATCTGAGGTATTAATCACTTGAACAGCATGTTCAGGCACACCGGCAGCTTTTAAACCGTGTTGAATGGCAGCAGCAATGGCTTGATTTGACTTCAGTGCTTCTGAACCACCACGTAAAATAATCGCATTTCCTGATTTCAGTGCTAACGATGCTGCTTCCAGAGTGACGTTTGGACGTGACTCGTAAATCATGCCGACCACACCGAGCGGTACGCGCATTTTCCCAAGTTGAATCCCTGATGGACGATAAGCCATATCGGTAATTTCACCAATCGGGTCAGTCAGGCCAATCACATCTTTTAGGCCTTGTAGCATACCTTTAAAGCGTGCGGGGGTAAGTTCTAAGCGATCAAGCAGGGCGCTGTCCAAGTTGTTGTTATGCGCTTGCGCCATATCTACTTGGTTGGCTGCCAAAATAGCGGGCTCACTGTTTTGTAATGCAGTATAGATCGCGGATAAGGCATTGTTTTTGGTCTGGGTAGAAGCGCCTGCGAGCACACGTGATGCTGTGCGTGCTTGTTGTCCTACCGTTTGCATATATTGTTCAATCGACTCTTGCATAGCGGTTTGATCACTTAGAAATTTCATCCTGATAGTAACAGTCTAAAGCTGAACAATGAAGCACCTAAGTTCAGATTAAGTTGTTGATCATGCCGAGAATTCACATTTTGAAATTGTTTTCTGCTTAAAAGTAGATGAGCGGTGGGGATATTGGTTGCGTGTAAAATCAACCTCTGTATAGAATGAAACGTTAGCGACATTGAAGTCGTAAAAATAACTAATGATTAAACAGCAGGATGCTGCGTCGAGCACAGTCTCTTAATAAATTCCTGACAATAAAAATAAGGCAGGAATGGAGGAAAGGAAGATGAATTCCATTATCCAAATGGATCCAGCAGTACAGGAAAACACCCACTACAATTTTTTTGATCTATACGATAAGCAAAGCTTTAAACAGCCTGCACGTACCACATGGATTGAGGGCTGGAAAATTGAGTATATGGCGATTGCCCAGCCAGAAACCATACACCGAACGCCCATCGTCATTATTGGTGGGGCATTTCAAAATTTTAATTCTTATAAATATTGCGTTGAGCAGTTATTTGCTGCGGGCCCAGTGATCCTGATTGATCTACCGTCGATGGGTGCCAATCAGCAAATTACCAATGTGGAGACAGGAATATCTGCCGGAACTTTAGAGCTTGGTGATTTAGCAAAAATGCTTGGGGTTTGGTTGGATATCGAGGGTTTAGACAAAGTCTCTGTGATGGGGATGTCTCTAGGTTCTGTTGTTGCCGCAGCTTTGGCGGATCAACGTCCAGAACTAATTAACCGCATGGTTCTGATGGGGGTGATGCAAAAAACGCGTAAGAGTTGGCGCATGTTACTTGAAGAATCCTTACATCTGATGAAAGAACAGCGTATGGATGAGTTTGGTCAGGCCGTTATTCTGTATTTGGTCAACCATGCCAAATTAGATGTCACTCGTATGTCGCCAACGGCAAAGCGTTTATTCTTTAGGCAAATGGCTGAGTTTACCAATACTGAACAAGAGCGTTATGACATTAACTGTAATCGTCTATTGCGTTTGAAAGATGTCCCGATTCCACAATGTGATGTACTGGTGTCTTGTGGTCAATATGACAGTTTTACTTTGCCATATGAAAATGCAGGTTTTGCTTTGCAATGTCCCAATATGCAATTTGCCATGATTGCCAATGCGGACCATTTGCCACAATTGCAACGTCGTAAAGAAACCATGAATCTGTTCGCAACTTATTTGCGCGGGGAATCAATCCAAGAATTAGACGGCATCATTCCCATGAGCCGTGAGCAAATGCAAAATATTGAACATCGCGGTGAGGAGCGGATTAAGGTACAACAGCCTTTTACTCATTTATCACATCGTCATTCTGAATTACATATTGCTGCTGAAATCGTAGATTTAAATTATTTTGGTGTGCTTTTGAATGTACCGGAAGGCATGACGGATACGGTGGCACAATATCCACGTGATTTAGCCTTGCATTTAGAAGATGAAGAGGGTGAATTTAAAATCGAATGTCTGATTTTTGAAACCTCACAGCGACAGATTCGCGCCTTATTTAAACATGGCAGTTTTGAAGTGGCAGAGCGTTTATTACGTTTTGTGGCACGTCAAAAAGAACAACTCATGTTGTTAGAAGCTGCGGGCTAATTCATTTTCCTCAATGATAAAAAAACAGCGCCTTAGCGCTGTTTTTTGATTTGTGCATGAATCATCCAAACCAGATCACCATGATGTTCTTCTGTATTGTAAAAGGGGATAGCGGCGTCATCGCTGTTAAGTGGGGAATACAGCGCAGGTTGTACCACGTCAACTTCATTAAAACCGGTATTTAAAAAGAAGGTTTGTAATTCGGCAGGGGTTTGAAAATGGAAGGTGAATGCACTACGTGACATTACTTTGAGTAATTTGCTGCTGGCCCAAATAAATTGCGCAAGACGATTTTTCACCGGTTCTGGATAAATGTCACTGAGGTAATGCAGTTCTTTGAACACTGCACCATATTCGGTAATGCCTTGCAACAGCTTATTCAGCAAGGTTTTATCAAAGTAGTTGATCAATCCTTCACTGATAATCACCAACGGTCGTGCAGGATCAAAAGCATGAAAAATACGGCCGAAATCATGAGTGAAAATATCGGCAGTCAGTACTTCAGGTGATTGTTGGTCGATTTGCTGTAATGCTTGGGTTTTTATGTTGGCCATATCGGGCAAATCAAGTTCACGATAATCAATTTCAGGATGTTTGCTGCGAAAATTCCAGCCACGTGGCGACAATCCACAAGCAATTTCAAGCACTTGTAAGTTTGGATGTTGCACAATTAATTGATCTAGATGCTGATCGATCATGGCATGGCGCTGTTTCAAGGTAGAGCGCATGCTGCCTCCGACATTTTTTTCTGCCCAGCTTTCAAGTGGATGCACCAAACGTGCTAAAAACTTGCCTTTGCGGGTGGCAAATACTGGATGAGAAATTCCCATGCTATACCAAATATAGCCAGTGTAATGTGCGGTAAATGAAATGTGTCGGTGTTCAGATAGGCTTTGTGTCATGTCGTCCTGACCTAATATTTTTGTAATTGTTGGGTTGTTATTTCAGCATGCGTATGCATTGATTTTGTTTTTATCATAATGAAAAAGGAACACTTTGTCGTGTTCCTTTTTGAGTTATTTTTAGGCAAGTTGTATTAGCAATACTGATTTTTGAAATCTACAATTCGATTACGGACTTGTTGCCAATCTGCACCAAGATCAATATTTTGCCCAATCGCAATTTGAGGGATTTTACCGCGCATCCGTTCTAGGCGTTCTTGGTTCGGTAAAGCAAGATTTTTAATACCATCCAGTGCAATGCATGCGGATTCACGGTTATTACACACCAGTCCCATATCACAACCCGCATTTAAGGCTGCTTGAATTCGAGCATCTGCACCACCTGCGACACATGCAGCTTGCATGCTTAAGTCATCTGAAAACAATACGCCATCAAATTGCAGTTCTTGACGTAAGATTTTTTGAATCCAATACGGGGAGAAACCGGCTGGATTGGGATCGACATTTTCATAAATCACATGTGCAGGCATTAAGGCATCGAGCTGTGGTTGCAGCTGAATAAAACTTTGCATATCTTTTTGGTAAATTTCATCATAGCTACGTAAATCTACTGCTGCTGCTACATGTGAGTCTGCTTTGACAGAGCCATGGCCGGGGAAATGTTTACCTGTTGAAGCCATACCGGCACGCTTCATGCCTTTTAGGAAGGCACTTGCCAGTGGAATAATGTCCTGCATATTTTTAGCAAAGCCACGATCACCAATTACATCGCTGACATCATTTAAATCCAGAACTGGAGCAAAACTAAAATCGATACCGACAGCAAGGACTTCAGCGGCCATTAGCCAGCCACATTGCTCAGCCAGCTCAAGCGCTTTTTCAGGATGGCTTAAGTAAAGTTCGCCAAACTTACCCATGGCAGGAAGCAAGGTGAAACCTTGCTTTAAACGTTGAACGCGACCACCTTCCTGATCGACTGCAATTAAAATATCCGGACGGATTTGACGCATATGATCGGTGAGCGCGCGAACTTGTTCAGGTGATTCAATGTTGCGACCAAATAAAATCATGCCGCCGACTTGCGGAGCCTTTAATAGTTCAATATCTTCTTGAGTAAGTTCTGTGCCAGCAATATCGAGCATTAATGCGCCAATCATATTCGGTGTCCGTGTTGGAATTTTTAAGGAAAAACAATACCTGAATTCTGCAATGATTTGCTACACTTTGTCAGCAGAGAATATGATAAAACTACACGACATAAACATATTAAGTTGTTTAAGATTTTGAATCCATTCAATTCAAGTCGAAAACCAACACGGTAATATTGGTCTGAATACCAAGGAAGTACGAATTTTTATGAAACTTCAAACATTAGCTTGTGCCGTTGCGATTGCGACCGGTGGATTCTTTTTTACGCATGTGGTGAATGATGCAATTGCTGCAAACAATACAGAAGCTGTTGCCGCAGGTGCGATTCAACCGACACAAGAGCAAGCCTTAGTCTCACGCCAGCTGGCAACTTTGGTAGACCGCCAACATTATTTAAATCAGCGTTTAGATGCCAATACCTCAAATCGTATTCTAGATTTTTATATTGATAGTCTTGATCCAGAACATACGTTGTTTTTGGCTTCAGAAATTGAAAACTATAAAAAGCGTTATGGTTCGACTTTTGGTGCAAATTTAAAAGCAGGGAACTTATCCGGTCCTTATGAAATTCACGCGCAATATCGTGACCGCTTAAAACAGTTCTACACTTATATGCTGAATGAACTGAAAAAACAGCAAAATTTGAATCAGCCAAATAGCTATATCGAAACTGATCGTGAAAAAGCCCCGTTCTTTAAAACCACTGAAGAGCAGCGTGCGCATTGGAACAAAATGCTGGTATCACAGTTAATTAACTTAAATATCAGCAAAGAAGAAGAAAAAGCCAAACAAAAAGCGTTGAAGGAAAATCCTGAATTGGCCAATGGTCAGGATTTAACTGGCCCTGAAGATTTAACTCCAGAACAGACGCTTACCAAGCGTTATACGCGTCAGCTTGAACGTGTCAGCCGTTTAAAAAGTGATGATGTGTTGGATAAAACCCTCAATGCCATGATGTTGACCTATGATCCGCACAGTAATTATTTCCCACCTGTAGATGCGATGGAGTTGAACCGTCAAACTACGTTGCAGCTTGAAGGAATTGGGGTGTCGATTCGCCCCGAACGCGGCAATGAGGATTACACCAAAATCGAAACTATCGTTGAAGGTGGTCCTGCAAGCAAGTCCGGTCAAGTGAAGTCTGGTGATCGTATTATTGGCGTGGCGCAAGATGGCGACAAAATGGTTGATGTCATTGGCTGGCCAAGCAATGAAATCGTCGGTCTGATTCGCGGTAAACGTGGCACCAAAGTGACGATACGTTTATTGGGTGCAGGGGCATCGATGACGCAAGCCCGTAATGTCACCATTGTCCGTGATGTGATTCAAGAAGAAGATGCCGGGGTACGTTCACGTACTGTGGAAATTGAACGTGATGGCAAAAAGCATAAATTTGGTGTGATTGAAATTCCATCGTTCTACTTAAATTACCGCGCGCGTCGTGCCGGCACAGATTATCGCTCAGTCTCTGAAGATACCAATAAGGCTTTAAAAGCACTCGATAATCAAAAAGTTGAAGGCATCATTATTGATTTGCGTAACAACCCTGGTGGTTCATTAGAAGAAGTTGCGCGTATGCTCGGTCAAGTCATCAAGTCAGGGCCGGTGGTACAAATCCGTGATGGCAATGGCAATGTCAGCGTCTTTGAAGATGATGATGGTGGCGCGCAAAGCTATGCAGGCCCATTGGCAGTGCTGATTAATTTGGCTTCTGCATCGGCAAGTGAAATTTATTCTGCTGCGATTCAGGATTATGAGCGTGGCGTGGTGATTGGCAGTACCACTACAGGGAAAGGAACGGCACAAGTTCAATTGGATAGTTTGGCTTATGGTCAGGCAACCTTAACTCAGCGTAAATTCTACCGAGTGACTGGCGGAAGTACTCAAAATAAAGGGGTCGTACCGGATATTAAACTGGTCGATATTTACAATGAAGAGTTTGGTGAGCGTAAATCGAAGAATGCTTTGCAGTGGGATACGATTCCAACGGCACCATTTAAGCGTGAAGGCTCGGTTCAAGCGTATGTACCAAACTTAATTCAATCTTCACAGCAGCGCGTGAATCTTGATCCACAATTTAAGTATTTAGAACAACGTACGGCGATTGCGAAAAAGACTGATGAGCAAAAACGTGTGGTATTGGATCTGAATAAACGTAAAGCGGAATTGTTGGCCTTAGAGCAGAAATCTTTGGACGCAGAGAACCAACGCCGTAAAGTGATGGGTCAAAAACCTTATGCGAATTGGGAAAGCTATCAAGCTTCGATGGAAGCATTGGTTGAGGCGCGCGCCAAAATGAAAGCCAATCAACGTCCAGCATTACCTGAAGAAGAAGTTTTTGTTTCGGAAGCAGCCAATGTATTGCTGGATTATGCCAAATTGCAAGGCTCATCCAAGCCGGCAGTAAAATAAGTTTCTTAAAACTTTTAGATCAGAAAAAAGCGAGCTTCGGCTCGCTATTTTTATGGGATTTTATACTTTCGAGCTAAGAGTCAATTGAAAAAATATCAAAAGCGAGAGAAATCGGCACAACAGAAAAGGGTGATGCAAGCCATTTTTTGAGCACAACAAATAGACAGCCCTTCATGGCTGTTTGCATATTTTGGAATTTTAGTGACACAGGTCTAATAATTTTATTGATTCTTTTCAGCCGTTTAAATTCTTTAAAGAAAAACTTGACCATTTTCCTAGAGTGTTAGATTCTTAGGCGATAACGACAGAATAATGAAGTTATTACACTTAAAACACCGTCATAAGGGAAGATAAAAATTGTGCAGCATGCTTGAAATGGCAACGAGAATCTGAGCGGAACGCTGTATATGATCCATATTCATTATGATTACAATCTAGTCGCGGGTTCAATCGTAATCGCATTATTGAGCTGTTACTTTGTGGTTTCATTGGAACAATGGTTATTCCGTGGGACACGACCTCGATATGAGAAAGTCATTTTATTCATGGGCGGTGCAATTTTAGGTGCTGCAATTTGGTGCATGCATTTTGTTGGAATGATGGCGAGTCATTTGCCTGCAAATCATCATTTTGATCCCGGCCTGACCTTTGTTTCCTATCTGATCGCATTTGTTTCATCCACCTTTGCTGTGTGGTTGACTACACGACCCACCTTGCCATTTCCACGTTTGATTCTCGGTTCTGTATTGATGGGACTTGGCATTTCAGGCATGCATTATACCGGTATGCTGAGTCTAGTCGTGGAAGGTTATGAACAACATTATTCCCCCCTCATTGTTATTTGTTCTGTACTGATGGCTGTGTGCGGTGCTGGGCTTGGATTCTGGTTGTTATTTAAAAGTAAATACCGAGGTTCTAAGCCTGTGTTTATCAATATTATCGTGGCAGCCATGCTGACATTTAGTATTGTGGGCATGCATTATATCGGAATGGCTGCAGTAAAATTCTATCCTCTAAATGCGATGGATACGGTACTTGCGGCGCAAATGAGTCAGAGCGTATTAATCTTTACCGTACTGTTTGTTACCTGTTTAATTTTATTCGCAGCCTTGAGTGTCGCGGTATTAGAACGCCGCTTAGAACAACGTAATTTACAACTGATGCGCGCCAATCGAGAGTTGGCCAATCAAGCAGTGCAAGATAATTTAACCCATTTACCGAATCGCTCGTTTTTGGCGGAATACGCACATTTTTTATTTACTGAACATCGTTTGCGTCAAGATCACATTGCCTTTTTATATATTGATATCGATCAGTTTAAAGCAGTTAATGATGTTTTTGGTCATCATGTGGGTGATCAATTACTGATTCAAATGGCGACGCGGATTCATCGTTTGTTAGATGAAAAGTCTAAACTTTTGCGGATTGGCGGTGATGAATTTTTGATGGTGCTTGAGTCTGCAACGACTGAAACGGCAACGGAAATGTCGGAACGGATTTTGGAACTTTTACAAGAAAGTTTCTTGATCGCAGGCAAGGAAATTAATATTTCGGGCAGTGTTGGGATTGCTATGTATCCTGAGCATGGTTCAAATTTACAAGATTTACTCATCAATGCCGATGCAGCGATGATGACTTCAAAATATCAGGGCAGAAACACCTATTCAGTGTTTAATTACACGATTGATCAGCTCGAAGAAAAGAGTCAAACCAAGCTAATTAATGACTTATATAAAGCGGTAGAGGAACAGCAGTTTGTACTGTTTTATCAACCCAAGTTTAAGGCGATCGATCGAGAAATTTGTGGTGTTGAAGCTTTGATTCGCTGGAAGCACCCAACGTTGGGAATGTTGACACCAAATCGTTTTATTAGCGGCGCAGAAAAAACTGGTTTGATTATCCCGATGGGCTATTGGGCACTTGAAGAAGCCTGTAAGCAAATTCGACATTGGGAAAGACGAGGATTGCCGCTATATCCGATTGCAGTCAATTTATCGGCGATTCAATTTGGACATAAACATTTATTTTACAATCTTGAACAATTATTCCAGCGTTATCAGATTAATCCAGAACATTTGATTATTGAAATTACCGAATCTACAGCAATGCATCATATTGATGCCAGTATTGTGACCTTTGAGCGTTTACGTCAGATGGGGATTCGGGTGGCGATTGATGACTTTGGGACGGGACATTCAAGTTTCTTGTATTTAAAAAATTTACCTGTGGATGAGCTAAAGATTGATCGCGAATTTATTAGTGATTTAACCCCAGATTCAAAAGAAGAAATGATCCTAGAGAGCATTATTCAGTTGGCAACAAAACTCGGATTAATAGTGACAGCGGAGGGGATTGAAACACCGTTGCAAGCCGATATTTTGACCCGTTTAGGTTGCCAACAATTACAAGGTTACTTGCTCGGTTTGCCGATGGATGTCGAGCATTTAGAAGAAATCATACAATTAAAAGCTGAAAATTGACTGTAAAAATCAGCCACTATTCCAAATCTAATCGCGATTTTTGCCTATGAATACCGTGCTTTGAGCTTATTTTCGTCATGATTAAACGGCTGTGTTTTTATCCCAAATAAGAAAAAGCAAGGTCACTCGATCAAATAAACCCAAAAACGGGTCGGTCTGTCGGCATGAATCAGCACAATCTGATGGATTATTTTTAATAGTCAATCTGCTACAATATCGCCAATTTTTCATATTGATCAGATTTGATCTTTTTTGCTGCGCATCTGCAGTAGGTATCCCTCATGAGTTTTAAAGATGAATTAGCGGCTCAGGTCGCTCAGCGACGTACGTTCGCGATTATTTCGCATCCCGATGCGGGTAAAACGACAATGACAGAAAAGCTGTTATTGTGGGGCCAAGCAATTCAAGTTGCAGGTATGGTGAAAAGTCGTAAATCTGATCGTGGAGCGACTTCGGACTGGATGGAAATGGAAAAAGAACGTGGTATTTCCATCACCACATCAGTCATGCAGTTCCCTTTTAAAGACAAGATGATCAACCTGCTGGATACCCCGGGGCATGAAGATTTCTCTGAGGATACCTACCGAACCTTAACCGCTGTCGACTCTGCATTAATGGTGATTGATGGTGCAAAAGGGGTCGAGGATCGAACCATTAAATTGATGGAAGTGTGCCGTATGCGCGACACGCCAATCATTTCTTTCGTCAACAAAATGGACCGTGAAATTCGTGAGCCACTTGAGCTGTTAGACGAAATTGAAAATGTCCTCAAAATTAAGTGTGTTCCACTTACTTGGCCATTGGGTACAGGTCGTGACTTTGCCGGTGTCTTTAACCTGATTGAGGAAAAATTTTACGTTTACAAAGCGGGTTTTGGTTCAACCATTACCGAGATGGAAGTACGTGATGGTTATGACCATGCAGACCTGCGTGAAAAAGTTGGTGAGTTGGCTTGGGCTGCATTTGAAGAATCATTAGAATTGGTTCAAATGGCGAATGAGCCTTTAGACCGCGATGAATTCTTGGCTGGTCGTCAAACGCCTGTACTTTTTGGTACTGCATTGGGTAACTTTGGTGTAGATCATGTATTGGATGCATTTAGTCATTATGCACCGGAGCCAAAAGCCCATCCGACAGCTGTACGCAGTGTAGAAGCAACCGAAGAAGGTTTCTCGGGTTTCGTGTTTAAAATTCAAGCCAATATGGATCCAAAACATCGTGACCGTATTGCGTTCATGCGTATCTGTTCAGGTCGTTATGAAAAAGGCTTGAAAATGAAGCATGTACGTATCGGCAAAGATATTCGTATTAGTGATGCCTTAACTTTCCTTGCTGGCGACCGTCAGCATTTGGAAGAGGCATGGCCTGGCGATATTATTGGTCTGCATAACCACGGTACGATTCAAATCGGGGATACCTTTACTTCAGGTGAAGAACTTCAATTTACTGGTATTCCTCACTTTGCACCGGAAATGTTCCGCCGTGTACGTTTAAAAGATCCATTAAAATCAAAACAACTACAAAAAGGTTTGAAAGAGCTTTCAGAAGAAGGTGCAACGCAGGTCTTTATGCCACAAAACAGCAACGATTTAATCGTTGGGGCTGTGGGTGTACTTCAGTTTGAAGTGGTTGCGTATCGTTTAAAAGAAGAATACAAAGTCGACTGTATTTATGAGCCAGTCAGCATCAATACCGTGCGCTGGGTAACATGTGATGATGAACGTAAATTTAATGAGTTCAAGAAAAAAGCTCATGACCAATTGTCGATCGATGGTGGTGGTCATTTAACCTATCTTGCGCCAAGCCGTGTCAATTTACAGTTAATGCAAGAACGTTATCCAGATATCGTTTTCCGCAACACACGTGAACACTAAGTCTTTCTCTGATAGAAATAAAACAGCTTCTTCGTGAAGCTGTTTTATTTTGTGGTAGAGTTTTGTCGTCAATCTTTATCTTCATAATTTGGTCGTGTAGAACATCATGAAAATTTTCAAGGATGCTACAGTCGTGGCACTGTTGGGGAGTGCAATTCTACTGAGCGCATGTGATTCTGGAAAAGAAAAAACAGCGACAGTGCATCAAGAGGAAAGTGCCTCCGCAGCGCAAGCGATTAACCCAGACTTATTGCCTTATTTAAATATTCAAGAGCAACCGGCAAAAGTGGCCAAACCCTTTTGTGAAACTCAAAGTTGCATTGATTTAGATGTTCAAACCATTCATACCGTCGACACATGGTTGAATCGTTGGATTGAAAAAAATCAGGCCAATGTGATCCAAGACCAAATCGGCTTAAAGCAGAATATGAATTTACAGCAGGCGGTAAATGCCTATGTGAAAAAATCTGATGCTTGGCAGGCTGAACTAAAAAGCAACAAGCCTTATGCATTGGCCTTATATACTCGAGTGCCGTATCAGCGTAATCAATATGTATTGTTGCAAATTGGGGTCGACCATACGCAAGAAAATATCTCTGTCAAAGAGCGATATTATTTTTTTGTTGCAGATCGTCGCAGCAAAAAGCATCTCACTCCATTGGATATCGTCGATGCCAAACAGCAGCAAAATATGAATAGCTTGGTACAAACCGCGTATGCGCAGTGGTTGACTGAGCAAGAGGCTGACGTGAAAAAGTCGGCACCCAACAAACTCTATTGGGGGCAGGCGGATTGGTTCTTTGATCAAGAAGGGATTGGACTGCATTATCGCACGGATGAAATCGTTAAAGATGGAAAACAGTTAGATATTTATTTAACAAAAGTACAAACACAACAGGTATTGAAAGCAGATGTCTATCAGCATATGTTTTAGTGATAACTTGTAATTTGTGATAAATCGTAATTTCTGATGTTAGATCAAGAAATTTAAAAACATACTAAAGCCAGTGAATTTAAAAGGTTAGTGCAATGCTTCAACAGAAAAAAATATGGGTCACTTCATTGCTTGTGACATCAATCGCATTGACTGCATGTCAACCGCAACCAGCCGAACCTGAAAAAAAGCCAGAAAATACACCAGCGGAGCAACCGGATTTAAGTACAAAATTGATTGGTGATGCTGAAAAGTTACAACTGAATTTACCCGATTGCGAAGGAAATAACTGTCCTGAAATTTCAGTTGAGCGTTTAAGTAGTAATCAGCCTTTTATTGATCAGTTTGTTGATACACAAATTTTGAAGCAATTAAGTTTAATTTTATCGGTTTCACCTGCTGAAGATCAGCAGATTCAAGCGACTGAAAGTGCGGCAAGTGAAGTTGCGGCTTCTGAAGCAAAATCTGCTTTGGCCAGTGTGGAAACGCCAAAACTGAAATTGGAAAAAGCCACACAGCCTTATATGCAGGCATTTTTAAAATTGGATCAGGAGCTGAAAGCTCTTAGTTCTAGTCAGCAAATTAGTTTGATGATCAAGCCCAAAATTTTAAATGCCGATGTACCGTTAGCGACCGTGGTTTTAAATAGCAGTTCTTATTTGGGTGGGGCACATGGCTCATCGTCACAGCAATATTATAATTTTGATTTAAAAAACCAACAGCAAGTTGAACTTAACGATATTTTATTGCCTAACCAAAAAGCCGTATTGGAACAGCGTGCCTATGCCGTGTTTAAAACTTGGGTGACGGATGCTAAGTTGGCAGAAAATATTCAAGATTATGAACAAATCTGGAAGTTCAAGCTGTCGAATAATTTCTATTTAGGTCAGCAAGGTTTAATTTTGCAGTATGCAGAATATGAAATTGGTCCTTATGTGGTGGGTTTACCGCGCTTAACCATTCCATATGATCAATTACAAACCGTGTTGAAAAAGCAATATTTGCCTGCACCAGCACCGGTAGAGGCTTCTGCGGCAGCCACAAGTAAATAAGTCCAATGAGCACTCGATTGTTTGATACGCATACGCATTTTGACGTACCTGACTTTGATCCAGATCGGGAAGCATTGGCTTATGCGGCCAAACAAGTGGGGGTCGAGGGTCTGGTGTTAATCGGCTTTGTGCAAGAGCGTTTTCCAGACCTGCTGAAAACCCAGCAATTTTTAAATAAACTTCCACATGCACCGAAAAGCTATTTAGCGCCGGGGCTACATCCATTTTATATTGAGCAACATCGAGCGGAACATTTAACTGATTTAGAAACAATTTTAGGTCATAAAGATTGTGTGGCTGTAGGTGAAATTGGTTTAGATACATTTTTAAAGCAGCATAAACAACCGGATATTTTCCAAAAGCAATGTGATTATTTCTCAGTGCAAATTGAATTGGCCCAGCAATGGGATAAGCCAGTTTTATTGCATATTCGCAAGTCACATGCTGACGTTTTGGCAATGTTAAAAAAACATCAGTTTCAGCACGGTGGTATTGCGCATGCCTTTAGTGGTGGAGTCGAAGAAGCCAAAGCCTTTGTCAAATTAGGCTTTAAAATTGGCGTGACTGGGCAAATTACCAATCCAAATGCGAAGAAGTTGCATCAAGTGGTGCAAGCATTAGGCGCTGAACATTTGGTTTTGGAAACCGATTGTCCAGATATGACGCCACTCTGTTGTCAGCATTCGGCTGAACAACGCACGCGTAATACGCCAGTCAATTTACCCTATGTGTTGCAAGGTCTAGCGCACAGTTTGAATTTACCTGAACATGAACTTGCGCAAAGTGTATGGAAAAATTCTTTGCAGGCTCTACATTTAACGCTGTGATGTGTTGGGATTAGTTTACAAAGTTTGATTTTTGCCTGCTCAACTGAGCAATTCGGGTTTTCTAAAAAAAGATGCATTATGCAATTTCTAAAATGCTTTAGACTTGGCATTATGCTGTTAAATTATTTGGAGTGAGATTCACATGGCACAAGGACTATTGGCAGGCAAACGCTTTTTAATCGCGGGTATTGCAAGTAAGTTATCTATTGCATTTGGTATTGCCCAGGCATTACATCGCGAAGGTGCAGAGCTGGCCTTTACTTATCCAAACGAAAAACTAAAAAAACGTGTCGATGATTTTGCTGAACAATTTGGTTCAACTTTAGTTTTCCCATGTGATGTTGCGGTCGATGCTGAAATTGACAATGCTTTTGCTGAATTGGCAAAACATTGGGACGGTCTAGATGGTGTTGTGCATTCAATTGGCTTTGCACCTGCACATACCTTGGATGGTGACTTTACCCAAGTGACTGACCGTGAAGGTTTTAATGTTGCACATGACATCAGTGCTTACAGCTTCATTGCCATGGCGCGTGCGGCGAAGCCTTTATTGGTTGCGCGTCAAGGTTGTTTATTGACGCTGACTTACCAAGGTTCTGAGCGTGTAATGCCAAATTACAACGTGATGGGTATGGCGAAAGCGTCATTAGAAGCAGGCGTACGTTATTTAGCCTCAAGTCTTGGTGCTGAAGGAATCCGTGTCAATGCGATTTCGGCAGGTCCAATCCGTACTTTGGCGGCATCAGGCATCAAATCATTCCGTAAAATGTTAGATTTGAACGAAAAAGTTGCACCGCTTAAACGTAATGTTACGATTGAAGATGTAGGGAATGCGGCGTTGTTCCTATGCTCACCTTGGGCCAATGGTATTACTGGCGAAATTATGTATGTCGACGCTGGCTTCAACACAGTTGGTATGAGCGCTGACTTAATGGCAGATGCTGAGTAATGTTTGATGTTCTCTCCCTTTGAGAGAGAGTTAGGGTGAGGGGATAAAAATCATATATTTGAAAAATGACCTCTCCCTGACCCTCTCCTACAAGGAGAGGGAAATTAAGCCAATAAAAAAGACCGCAAAAGCGGTCTTTTTTATGGATCAAAACTTAAGGATTAAGCTTGACCTTCAACAGCAGCAGCTTGCGCACGTTGTAAATTCGCTTCGAATTCAGCATCAAAGTTAATTGGGGTCAGCAACAATTGTGGGAAGCTACCTTTAGTGACCATATCGTTCACCGCTTCACGTAGGAATGGGAACAAAATGTTCGGGCAGTAAGCACCTAGAATGTATGGAAGGCGCTCTTCTTCAACGCTATCAATCAGGAAGATCCCTGCTTGAGTCACGTCCACGATAAATGCAGTATCACCCGCGTTGTTGGCTTGAACCACAACTTTCAATGAAACTTCAAAATGAGTTGGGTCAACTTTTTCAGCAGAAGAAGAAAGGTTGATGTTTAACTCAGGTTGCCATTCTTTAGTAAAAACTTGAGCCCCAGGTACTTCGAAAGAAATATCTTTAGTATAAATACGCTCTAATGCCAATTGTGGTTGAGCTTGTTGTTCTTCACTCATTGTTTATTCCTTAATATGAGGTGACGATTTATGTTTAAAATTAAGATAGCATGCCGTCGAGTTTGCCTTCACGCTCTAAAGCATAAAGTTGGTCAAAACCGCCAATAAACTGATCATTAATAAAAATTTGTGGAACTGTACGGTGATTGGTGCGTTGCATCAATTCAATACGTACTTCAGGCGCTTCATTGGATAAATTAATTTCTTTATAAGCTACGCCTTTACGCTCTAGGAGCTGTTTTGCGCGAACGCAGTAAGGACATACTGTTGTTGAATAAATCGTAACTTCAGCCATGTTGGTCTCCTAAGACACGTTTTTATTTACTTTTAACCAAAGGTAAGCCTTGAGCTTTCCAATTACTGATGCCGCCATCAAGACGATATGCATCTGCATGACCGACTTGTTGTAGTGCAGAACCCGCTACTTGACCGAGGTTGCAAATAAATACGAGTGGACGGTCAGAAGTTTTTAACTCTTCAATATGTTTTGTAACTTGGCTATATGGAATATTGCGGCTACCGCTGATATGACCTTCACGGAAATCTTTCGCATCACGCAAGTCAATCAGCTGTGCATTTTTAGCTTTAACTAAAATACCCAATGACTGAGGTGAAATTTTGCGACCATTACGCTGGCCTTCGAGAATAAAGAACAGCACGACCAATACAGCCAGCGTTCCAAATAAGAAGGGGTGATTCCCCATAAATTCGAACCAACGTTCCACAATTCACCTAATTACAATTTAAAAATTGCCAAGAGTATAGCTCATAAATATGGTGATCAAAATCACCCCTTCAAGGGCTAGGTCTGAATAAAACTAATTTTTTTGCTGCGCTTCGGTTATTTCGTCAATCAGACGTAAATAGCTTTCGAGACGACGCGGCAAAATTTCACCATTTTGTGCAGCAAGACGCAGTGCACATTGCTTTTCATGTTTATGGGTACAGTTACGGAACTGGCAGTAGCCCAGATGTGATTCAATTTCGGGGAAACCGTGTTGAACCTTTTCCAGTTCTAAATGCCATAAACCAAATTCACGAATACCTGGTGAGTCAATTAAAGCTGAACCTTCACCAAACGCAATTAAGCGTGTTGATGTGGTGGTATGCTGACCGAGCGCGGAGTTTTCCGAAATAATATTGGTTTTTTGCGCAGCTTCCGGAACAATGGCATTAATTAAGGTACTTTTACCGACCCCAGATTGCCCAACAAAAGCCACGGTTTCACCAGAAAGGCGCGCAGAAAGTTCAGTCAAATCACCATCTGCTTGGGTTTGTAGCACTTCATAACCCAAGTCACGATATTCTTGTAGCAAGGTTAAGATTGGATCAGTGTCTTTCAGCAAATCAGATTTATTTAATACCAAAAGTGCAGGAATTTCAGCATCGGCACAGGCCACCAAATAGCGGTCAATTAAACCCGGTGCTGGCTCAGGCAAAGGTGAAAAAACAATCACGATTAAACTGACATTGGCCGCCACTGGTTTCACTTTATGATAACGGTCAGGGCGAGTTAGCAGTGATTGTCGTGGATGAATTGCGGTAATAATACCCAAGCCGGTAATTGGGTCGGCTTGCCATTTCACCCGATCACCGGTCACCAATAACTCGAGGTTAGTGCGAGTATGGCAGCGCCAAATACTGCCCAATTCAATTGGCTTCCAATGCGGTTCGGGGTCGCCGTCTTGAACTATCGGCTTTTCAGGATGATGTTCAGGCGTAGACAGGGCCTGTACTTCAAGTTGTCGACCATAATGCTGTACAACCAAACCTTCTAAGTCAGTAGAGGTATCGACTTCTTCCTGACGCGATTTATGTTGTTTCTGAATGCGGCGCTGTTGTTGTTCAGTCAAACGACGCTTACGAATTAAAGCCATTCATATCCTAAAAAACCATAAAAACCAGATGGCAAAAATAGCATGAAAGCAGGGTCTATTTACAGCGCAGAGCCAATAAATTTGCTACTATGTTCACTTTTACAGCCTAATAAGATTGCACATTTATGAGCAGCACACCTGATACTCGCCTCATTTGGATTGACCTTGAAATGACTGGTCTCGATACAGATAACGACCAGATTATTGAAGTTGCAACGATTGTAACCGACGATAACCTGAATATTCTGGCAGAAGGTCCAGTGCTGGCGGTACATCAACCTGACCGTGTGCTCAATGCGATGGATGAATGGAATACGCGTCAACATGGTCAATCTGGCCTAATTGAGCGTGTACGTCGCAGTAAATTGACAGCTCAAGATGCGGAACAGCAAACTTTAGAATTTCTCAAAAAATGGGTCAATCCAAAAGCATCGCCAATGTGTGGTAACTCAATCTGCCAAGACCGCCGTTTCTTACATCGTTTAATGCCAGAAATGGAGCAATTTTTCCATTACCGTAACTTGGATGTATCTTCAGTGAAAGAGTTGGCGAAACGCTGGCGTCCAGAAATTATGAGCGGCTTGAAAAAGAATGCTTCTCACTTGGCGATGGATGATATTCGCGACTCAATTGCTGAGTTGAAATACTATCGTGAATATTTCTTTATTATGAATAAAGACTAATTTTCTCGTTTAAAGAAAGAGGCTAAGTGCCCACTGCTGTCCCATAGTTTAATTTAAATAAAAAAACCTGAGCCCAAATCGTTAAAATATAAGTGCGAACCAACAC
>NZ_JBLZXR010000107.1:0-7815 GCF_050285345.1 Acinetobacter sp. | reverse complement strand
AACATTCTTGCGCTTGGGCATAAGCGTCTAGCTGTAGGAATCACCTCCGTTTAAGGGAGGTGAGGATGTCAAGACTCATTTTTTGTTGTTGAGTGAACAAAAACAAGTCAAATTAGATACGTTTTGGTAATTGGCTTGCCCAGTTCATTAAACGGGTTGCATCATTGGTACGTGCAACAGATGAATCTGCGCCAAGTAACACCACAACCGCAGGACGATTATTTAAAGTGGTATGCATTACCACGCAGCGCCCGGCCTCATTAATAAATCCAGTTTTAGAAATATTAATATTCCAACCACCGTTACGCACCAAAGCATTGGTATTGTTTGATTTCAAAACACGGTAGCCGAGATTGAAATCATAGCTTGGTGTGGTTGAGAACTGGCGAATCAAACCATACTGAGATGCGGTATTCACTAAGATACCCAAGTCACGTGCTGACGCTACGTTGCCTGGATGAAGACCTGTAGACTCCATATAATAGGTTGAATTCATGCCCAGTGAACGTGCTTTGGCATTCATCGCTGAAATAAACGCAGAACGTCCACCCGGATAAGTACGCGCCAATGCCGAAGCTGCTGGATTTTCAGATTTCATTAAAGCAAAAAGGAGCGCCTCGGCACGGTTCATGCTATCCCCTGCACGCAGGGTCGAACTCGAACTCTTACAACCAGAACAAGAAAAATCACTTTGTTGTAAAGTAATATTTTCCGACATATTCAAACGTGCATCTGAAATGACCACTGCCGTCATTAACTTGGTAATGGATGCTATCGGCAATGCGGTGTTGCTGTTTTTACTGTAAAGTACTTCACCGGTTTGACCATCCATCACCAATGCAGCACGTGCATTGACTGATGGCTGACCTGTGTATTGATTGGTATCAACAATGCGCACTGTTTTAGTTGGCGCTGTTGGTGCTACACCATTGGAACTACGAACCGAAGTGGTTACTTTTGTCGATCCCTGAGGAGATGGCTCTTCAGCGCTATGAGACAGGTCACCATTCAACAACTGATCTGCATCTTCCGAAGACCAGCTGATATTTGACTGCGGATTCGCACCACTATTCATGATAAGTTCAGCTGAGCTCAAACTACTCATACCCAACAAAACTGACATGCCTAATATATGCATTAGGGACTTATTTAATTTTTTCACCATTGCTCACTCAACTCAGGATACTAAACATTTGCGTAAGACCTGCAATATGCCGTACATTTACCACAACCCAGAACATTTTTCGCTCACGCATTGTGTATGAAGTTTTTCATTTCATATAAGAATAGCATTGCTAATTTTGTCGTTTCATTGCAAGCTTATTTTGCTTTATGTAACAAAAAAAATAGATTTGATTTGAGGGAGAGTGTAGGTGATCACAGTTTTAGTGGTAGATGACCACGAATTAGTCCGTACCGGTATTTGCCGTATGCTCGAAGATCATGCTGATGTCCAAGTGATCGGTCAGGCGGAGTCTGGCGAAGATGCGATTACCTTAGTACGCCAGCATCACCCAAATGTTGTACTTTTAGATGTGAATATGCCCGGGATTGGTGGCGTAGAAACAACACGTCGTTTATTACAAACTGCACCAGAGACCAAAGTCCTTGCCGTCAGCGGCTTAGCCGAAGAACCTTACCCATCATTATTACTCAAAGCCGGTGCCAAAGGCTATATCACCAAAGGTGCACCAGTTTCTGAAATGGTGCGTGCCATCAATAAAGTGATGCAAGGTGGTAAATATTTTAGTGCCGATATTGCAGAACAATTGGCCAGTTCTTACTTATCTGATACGCAACAATCTCCTTTCGATGCTTTGTCAGAACGTGAAATGCAAGTGGCCATGATGGTGGTGAATTGTATTAGTGCTCAGGAAATTTCCGATAAATTATTTGTCAGTGTGAAAACCGTCAATACATACCGTTATCGTATTTTTGAAAAATTAAATATCGACAGTGATGTCAAACTAACGCATTTAGCGATTCGCTACGGGTTAATCAAACCTTAACAAAACTTACATGTTGTTACTTTCATGACACAGCGTTCAGTTCATCGTGAATTGAACCAGTATCATTTGGGGCTTTGGTACAGTGCTTATCGCTTTATCATCAGTGCTTGTTTGTTGCTGGTTTTTTTACTCACCTATCCCCAACTCAATTCGGATTATGAATACCCACGTCTGTACCTTTATGTCCTGACGATCTATCTATTTTTTACCAGTATTCAATTCCTGTCACTTGGTCGCTTTAAAGTCCGTATTGCAGATCAACTGCTGATGCTGTTTGTGGTCGATGTCATCGCTCTAAGCTTATTAACTTTAGCAATCGACGGCCCCAACTTACACCTCAGCCTGTTATTTGTTATTACCATTTTTGCTGCATCTTTATTGCTCGATGCCAAAAAAGCCTTGGTGATTACCTTAGTGGCTGTGATTTGTGTGGTGTATCAACTGTTTTTAGGCTCCATTTTGGAGTTTACGTCACTTAAAAATTTGACCAACAGCGCCATTTTAGCCTTCCTATTTTTTGTAGTGTATGGCAGTGGACAAATTGCGGTAAAACGCTTTCAAATCTTGGAAAATTTAAACTTTTCTCAGTCTCTAGAATTACATCGATTGCAAAATATTAACCGTTATATTCTGGAACAAATTGATACCGGCTATTTGGTTTTAGATGAAAATTGTCACGTTGTGTTGAGCAATCCTGCGGCTTGTCATTTACTCGGTATGACAACCTCTTATCAACAGGATAAGTATCCGCTGTATACCGCACAGCCGGATTTATTTGAGCTACTCAAATTTGAAGAACTCAAGAGTGGTGAAAAATTCCAATTTGAATCACAACAAAGTCGCTATCACATTCAGGTATTGGTACAAAAATTAGTGGTGCCACATCAACTGCTCACTTTATTGGTGTTACAGGATGCTCAGCGTCTCAATCAGCAGGTTCAACAATTAAAATTGGCGGCATTGGGCCAGCTTTCGGCCAGTATCGCACATGAAATTCGCAACCCTTTGGCTGCAATTGTGCATGCCAATGATTTATTGCCCCATAGCGAAGCCGAGCAGCAACAAATGCTCAGCAACATGATTTCGCGCCAAGCCGTACGCATCGATCGTATTATTCAAGACACACTCAATATGGTACGCAACAAAGAAACCCATCCGACGGTTTTAGATTTGGTGCAATTTATTCCACGCTTTATTCAAGAAGACCTTGCTGATGTACAGGCCAAGATTCGTTTGAATATTGAGGCTGAAACTCACATTACGTTTGATGAGGCTCAATTACGCCAAATTTTAATTAATTTGATTCGTAATGCACTGCGACATAATGCGCCTGAATTTCCCTATATCGAGCTCAATGTGCAAATTCAACAGCAAAAAGTACAGATCGATGTACAAGACTTCGGGACAGGAGTCTCGATCCAAGACCAAGCTCAGCTCTTTCAGCCATTTTTTAGTACCGAAATTACTGGAACTGGTTTAGGATTATATCTTGCACATAGCTTCTGTGAAGCTAACCAAGCACAGCTTTCCTATGTAGAACAAAAACAGGGAGCGTGTTTTCGAGTTTCGTGCCAACAAGTTTTGATTCAATAGTGATTTAAATTATTTTGGGGAAAGTTGTGGACTCTCAACCGCTGGTGTTATTCGTTGATGATGAAGAAGACCTATGTACACTGATGCAAATGTCACTGTCACGCATGGGGGTGACCACCCATGTCGCACATCGTCTGGATGAAGCTAAAATCGCCTTATCCAAACATGTCTATGATGCCTGCCTGACAGACCTGAATCTTCCCGATGGCAATGGCCTACAGCTTTTAGACTGGATTAGTGAGCACTGCCCTGCACTGCCTGTTGCGGTACTCACCGCTTATGGCAATATGGAAATTGCCATTGCGGCACTTAAAGCCGGCGCTTTTGATTTTGTCAGTAAGCCCATCAATCCCAAACACCTCGAACAACTGCTACAAAAAGCCCTGAATAAACCTATCAATACCGATGTTCCAGCCCAAGACAGCTTGGAACACAAAATGTTGATTGGGCAATCGCTTCCAATTCAACAACTGCGTAAAACCCTGAAAAAAGTTGCTCGCTCACAAGCACCTGTGTTCATTACCGGTGAATCCGGCACAGGCAAAGAAGTGGTGGCCAATTTGGTGCATCGCTTAAGTAACCGCAATGAAGGTCCGTTTATCGCTATCAACTGTGGTGCTATTCCCACAGAGCTGATGGAAAGCGAACTCTTTGGGCACAAAAAAGGCAGTTTTAGTGGCGCTACACAAGATAAACAAGGGCTAATTCAATCGGCTCATGGTGGCAGCCTGTTTCTGGATGAAATTGCGGAACTTCCGCTTGCCATGCAAGTTAAACTGCTGCGTGCCGTGCAAGAAAAACGTATCCGCCCTGTCGGTTCTGACAGCGAAATTGATGTCGATTTTCGCGTGATCAGCGCCAGCCATCAAGATCTTGAAGCGCTGGTACAACAAGGGCGTTTCCGCCAAGATTTATTTTTCCGGATTCATGTAATGGATTTGGTCTTGCCTGCTTTACGTGAACGAGGTGAGGACATTCTGCTGCTCGCACAGCACTTTATCCAAAAGGTCAGCCATGAATGGGATATTGTCGCTAAACTGTTAACTGAACGTGCGAAAAACTTCCTGCTCAGTCAGTATTATCCGGGCAATGTTCGTGAATTGCGTAATATTATTGAACGTGCCATGACGCTCTGTGATGATGACAGTATTGATGTGCAACACCTGCAAAGTGCACCGCTACGTCAGCCGAACAATCTATTCAATCCACAAGCTACACCGACTGAAAACACCATGGCACCAGTAACGCCAACAGAAAGCCCTCTGATCTCTCGAAAGCTGCCTGAAGAAGGTTTGGAATTATATTTAGAGACCATTGAAAAAGAAATTCTGCTCAATGCGCTGAATCTGACCCATTGGAACCGCACGCTTGCAGCGAAAAAGCTCGGGATGTCTTTCCGCTCATTGCGCTATCGTCTGAAAAAATTTGGACTGGATACCGAAGCTGAAGATGAAGAAGTCCTCTAGCCTTATGGTTTTTGACTTAACAGCAAATCTGCAACATGATCGACATAGCTTTCTTCACGTGTGTCATGTTGTAGCGGATAATTAAAATTGGGTTGTACCCCGATGCCTTCGATCATTTTGCCATTCGGGGTTAAATACTGCGACACAGTCATTTGCAAAGCCGCACCATTACTCAATGGAAATAGCTTCTGTACAACACCTTTGCCATAACTTTTCTCACCCGCGACCCAAGCGCGTTTATGTTCTTTTAGTGCCGCGGTAAATACTTCGGCCGCAGAAGCCGAGCGGCTATTAATCAAAATACCAACTTTTAAATTTTGAAATTCAAAGCTGGGGAGTGCCTGAAACTCTTGATCGCCTTCAGAACGACTGCGCGTTGAAACAATCACCCCTTGATTCAAAAACAAATCCGCAGATTCAACTGCCGCAGACAATAATCCTCCCGGATTATTTCTTAAATCAAATAACACCGCTTTCACTTTTGGGGTATGACTTTCAATTAAACGTTTAATTTCATTGGCGGTATCTTGCTGGAAAACTTTGACATGTAGCACCAGCACCTGATTATTCAGTAATTTTGATTCAATATCGGTTTCAATTTTGGTGTTGCGGACAATACTGAGTGGTTGACTCGTCATCAGTAATTGCAAACTCAAGGTTGAACCAATCGCACCGGACAATAAATGCCGAACCTGATCCTGATTGAGTTTTTTGAGCTCTTGGTCATCAATTTTAAAAACAACGGTGCCATTTTTTAGCCCTAACTTGGCTGAATCCGCGTCATTTTTTAAATTATAAATCACCCATTGCTGTAAGGATGGATCAAAACGTAAATTAAAATCCACGCTGGCCAAATCACCTTCGGTGTATTGCAATAATTGCTTGTAATCTTCAGCAGATAAATAGCGGGAGTAGCGGTCTAGACCACTGACTAAACCAGAAATAGCTTGTTGAAATAAAGCATCATCATTTTTTTCAACCACATAGTTGTCTTTAACGATGCCATAAATTTGCACAAATTGTTGAATCGATTCGACGGGAACTTCAGCATAACTTGGCTCAAAACCCCCATCAAAATCATCGAAAGCCGACTTTGCTTTGTCGGCTCCCCAAGCGAAATGACTAGCACACATAAGCGCTGTAAAACTTACAACTGATATCCAGTGTGCTTGAGCCATTCCATTTTCCTTACATACATATTAAGCTTGAAGTGTAATGAGATTACGACCTTTCATTTCTGCGGGTACAGGCAGGTGCATCAGAGTCAATAAAGTAGGTGCTACATCTGCCAGCACGCCACCTTCTGCAATCGTTGCCTGAGTTGGGCCGACATAGATGAACGGTACAAGTTCAGTAGTATGCTGCGTATGAACCTGACCACTTTGGTAATCTTGCATTTGTTCCACATTACCATGGTCCGCTGTGATGAGCATGTGACCTTTTTGTGCCATCACTGCTTCATACACACGACCTAAACAGGTATCAACCGCTTCAACGGCTTTGACTGCGGCATCAAAGACACCGGTATGACCCACCATGTCACCATTGGCATAGTTCACCACCAACAAGTCAAACTCACCCGAATTGATTGCAGCTACCAGCTCATCAGTTACTTCATAGGCACTCATTTCAGGTTTTAAGTCATAGGTTGCAACGCTTGGTGATGGAATTAGAATGCGTTTTTCACCTGGGTATTCATCTTCACGACCACCACTGAAGAAGAAGGTTACATGCGCATATTTTTCAGTTTCTGCAATACGTAATTGAGTTTTACCCAAATCCGCCAAATACTCACCAATCGAGTTATGAAGCGCTTCTGGCATATACGCCACAGGGGCATCAATGGTCGCTTGGTAACGCGTTAACATGACAAATTTTGCAAGGTTTGGCACAACTTTACGCTCAAAACCAGCAAAGTCTTTTTCCACAAATGCTTTGGTAATTTCACGTGCACGATCAGCGCGGAAGTTCATGAACACGATGCTGTCACCGTCTTGAATAGGCGCTAAATCACCAATACGTGTCGCTTTCACAAACTCATCTGACTCTTCTGCTGCATACGCAAGTTCTAAGCCTTCAACCGCTGTTGCTGCTGTACGTACTGCTTCACCTTCAGTCAATAAACGATAAGCTTGTTCTACACGATCCCAACGGTTGTCACGGTCCATGGCAAAGTAACGGCCAATCATGGTTGCAATACGACCTTGACCCGGATATTGCGCAAATAGTGCATCTAATTTTTCTAAAGACGGCTGTGCACTTTTTGGTGGTGTATCACGACCATCAAGGAAAGCATGTAGATAAACTTTTGCACCACGTTTAAGGGCCAATTCAGCCATTGCCACAATATGATCTTCGTGTGAATGTACACCACCTTCAGACAACAGCCCCATAATATGCACAGCGCCTTGGCTGGCTTTGGCTTTTTCTACTGCGTCTACCAAAACTTCGTGTTCAAAGAATGCGCCAGTACGAATATCTTTGGTAATACGAGTAAAGTCTTGATACAGCACACGACCAGCACCCAAGTTCATGTGGCCAACTTCCGAGTTGCCCATTTGACCATCTGGCAGGCCAACATCTTCACCCGAACCAGAGATCAAACCATGCGGATGCTTTTCCTGCATTGCAGTCAAGTTTGGTCGTTTTGCTGCTAGAAAGGCATTGTCCTCGACCGCTTCGCGATGACCCACACCATCCATAATTACCAATACGTGAGGGATTTTGCCAGCAGTTGCATCCGTCAT
>NZ_JBLZXR010000106.1:0-2390 GCF_050285345.1 Acinetobacter sp. | reverse complement strand
AGCATTCATCATGAGTTTAGGATGAATAATGGTTCGAGATTTTAATTCTTTTAAAACCTCAATTGCTTGAAGTTCTTCAGTGGGATTAAAACTAAAAAAATAAGCATCGATATCTAAAGGAATATGGGAAAAGTTACAGTATTTTAAAAAACCATTAGCTTTCTGTTGCTCAAGCAGACGCTTAACCGCTTCATCTTGGGTATAGGCTTGCTCTGATGCTGGTTTTTTTAAAATATCGCACCAAAATACCTGATGACCACTTTCAGCCATTAAACCTGCAAAAACACCTGCATACAGAGTCTGTCCAAATACTGCAACTTTCATATCTATCTCTTTTTATAGTTTTAGGTCTTTAATCAGCGCCTTAAATTCCTCGCCTAATTTTGAATGATCTACACCGTAATGTAGCACTGCTTTTAAATACCCCAACTTGCTACCACAGTCAAAAGTTTGCCCTTTCATACGATACGCTTCAACTGTATCCGTTTGTTGTAACATCGCGATAGCATCAGTCAGTTGGATTTCATTGCCTGCACCTTTTGGTGTTTGCTCAAGCAATTGCATGATTTTCGCAGGTAAAATATAACGACCAACCACAGCTAAATTTGATGGTGCAGTACCAACCGCTGGTTTTTCTACAATGCCTTGCATTTGGATGCTTTGACCTTCTGCAGGTGTAAATGCAACATCGACTATCCCATATTGATCGACCATATGATCAGACACAGCTTCGACCATAATTTGTGATGCTTGAGTCTCATCAAAGCGTTGAATCATCAAACTTAAATCATTGCGTTCTGATAAATTTTTAACAAGAACATCCGGCAAAAGAACCGCAAAATCATCTTCACCGACAACAGCTTTTGCACAGAGTACAGCATGACCCAAACCTAATGGTTGTGGTTGACGCACACTAATCACATTGACATGAGGCGGTAAAATTTCAGTAATTTCTTTGAGTAAATCAAATTTCTTCTTAGATTCTAAAGTCGCTTCTAACTCAAAGTTACGATCAAAATAATTCTCAATCGATGCTTTTGAAGAATGTGTCACTAAAATAATTTCTTCAATACCTGCAGCAACTGCCTCACGCACCACATATTCAATTGCAGGGCGGTCTACCACTGTGACCATTTCTTTAGGAATAGATTTGCTTGCAGGTAAAAAACGTGTGCCGAGACCTGCGACGGGGAGAATGGCTTTTTTGATCATAATGTATATAAATTAATAAAACTTAAATTAAGATGATTTTACTTCATCATCCTTTTCATTAGGTTGATTTCCCTCAAATAAAGAAGGACCTACATGCCCTGGTGCATTAATGCCTTCGCGCTTGAGCATTACTTTCACTGTTTTGAACATGATTTTAAAATCAACCCAAATATTATGATGATCTACATACCATACGTCACATTTAAAACGTTCTTCATAATCCAGTTCGTTACGACCACTGACTTGTGCTAAACCAGTCATACCCGGACGTACTTCTAAGCGACGAGCTTGCTCAGGTGAATAAAGTTCAACAAATTCTTTTAACATTGGACGTGGACCAACAACACTCATATCACCTTTAATGACATTAAAGAGTTGAGGCATTTCATCTAAACTCGTAGAACGAAGCTTCCGACCAAAGGGCGTGATCCGATCTTCATCAGGCAAAGGATTACCATTTTTATCAACAGCATCCTTCATTGATCGGAACTTAATCATTTTAAAAAGTTTACCGTCTTTGCCTGTTCTTTCTTGGAGAAAGAAAATTGGAGAGCCTAAATTTTGACGAACCTTGTAAGCAACAATTAAGAATATAGGAGATAAAATTATTAAGGCTACAATAGCTATCAGTATATCTACCAAGCGTTTCATTATATGAGCACCACTTTAATTAGAGGTTTTTTTCCGAAGAAAGTTATTATAAACCTTCCCTAATATATCACTAGGTAAAAGTCGGAATGCTGACCTTATTAAAAACAATATATTAGCACATACTGGTGATTGAAGTTTAAGTTGTTTTTTTAAATCAAGTAATTGTTTCTCACTTTTAATGTATTCAAGCCCTTTACGTCTTGCATGCATGCCATTACCAACCCTAGCATATAACACAATATCTGGAAGATTCGCAACTTGATAGCCCTGCCCTATAACTCTTAGCCAAAGATTATAGTCTTCCATAAACAAGTGATGTTGATATCCTCCAACCTTTTGAATTACAGATTTTTTATAGGCAACCGTCATATGATTAAATGGACAACGTGAATTTGCAAACTCTTTTATTTCTAAGTTTTTTTGCGGCACACGTTTGATAATTTTAGAATCATTTGGTTCTTTATTAAATTCTAGAATTTGACCTCCTAAAAGAACAACATTTGGGTTATTCTGTATGAATTCAATTT
>NZ_JBLZXR010000105.1:0-27381 GCF_050285345.1 Acinetobacter sp. | reverse complement strand
GTGGAAGAAGCGGTTCGCTTAAAAGAAAAAGGAACTGTTTCAGAAATCGTTGTTGTTTCTATTGGTCCTAAAGAAGCGCAAGAACAAATCCGTTCTTCAATGGCGCTTGGTGCAGACCGCGGTATCCTTGTTGAAGCTGACGACAGCCAATTAGGCGCACTTGAAATTGCGAAAATCCTAAAAGGTGTGGTTGACGCTGAACAACCTCAATTGATCCTTCTTGGTAAACAAGCAATTGATGACGACTCTAACCAAGTCGGTCAGATGCTTGGTGCACTTCTAGGTGCAGGCCAAGGTACTTTCGCTTCAGAAGTTAAAGTTGATGGCGACAAAGTACAAGTAACGCGTGAAATCGACGGTGGTTTACAAACTGTTGAACTTGCACTTCCAGCAATCATCACGACTGACTTACGTTTGAACGAGCCGCGTTATGCTGCACTTCCAAACATCATGAAAGCGCGTAAAAAACCGCTTGATACCAAGTCACCGGCTGATTTTGGCGTTAATCCTGCAACTAAGCTTAAAACTGTAAAAGTTGAAGCTCCTGCTGAACGTAAAGCTGGTGTACAAGTGAAGTCTGTAGACGAGCTTGTAGAAAAATTGAAAAACGAAGCGAAAGTGATCTAATACAGAAGGATACAATCATGAGTATTTTAGTTATCGCTGAGCACGACAACAAAGCACTAAACGGTGCAACTTTAAACGTTGTTGCTGCGGCGCAAAAAATCGGTGGTGATATCACTGTGTTGGTTGCTGGTTCAGGCGCGCAAGCAGTTGCTGACCAAGCCGCGAAAGTTGCTGGCGTAAGCAAAGTATTGCTTGCTGATGATGCAGCTTATGCAAACCAATTGGCTGAAAACGTTGCAAAGTTAGTGGCTTCAATTGGTGCGGGTTATTCTCACATCCTTGCAGCTTCTACAACAACTGGCAAAAACATTCTTCCGCGTGCTGCTGCACTTTTAGACGTAAGCATGATCACTGACATCATTGCTGTTGAAGGTGCTAAAACTTTCAAACGTCCAATCTATGCGGGTAACGCAATTGCAACTGTAGAATCTGCTGAATCAGTAGTTGTTGCAACTGTTCGTGGTACTGCATTTGATGCTGTAGCGGCTGAAGGTGGCTCTGCTGCTGTTGAAGCTATTGCTTCTACGGGCGATGCAGGTATTTCTAAGTTCGTTTCAGAAGAAATCGTAAAATCTGAACGTCCTGAATTAACAGCTGCACGTATTGTTGTTTCTGGTGGTCGTGGTGTGGGTTCAGGTGAAAACTACCACGCTGTACTTGATCCATTGGCTGACAAGCTGGGCGCTGCTCAAGGTGCGTCACGTGCTGCAGTAGATGCAGGCTTCGTACCAAACGATATGCAAGTTGGTCAAACAGGTAAAATTGTTGCGCCAGAACTTTATATCGCTGTAGGTATCTCAGGTGCGATTCAGCACTTGGCAGGTATGAAAGAGTCAAAAGTAATCGTTGCGATTAACAAAGACGAAGAAGCGCCAATTAATGCAGTAGCAGACTACTGGTTAGTGGGTGACTTGAACACTGTGGTTCCTGAATTGGTTTCTAAAATCTAATTCCTGAACGAATTGTTCCCAAAAACCCTTAGAGCAATCTAAGGGTTTTTTTATGGTCTGATGTTTTCTGATGTTTTACATAATTGCTTTGCGTTTAGCTGAATTGCAGATCAGGCTGTGATTAAAGCAAAAAGTTGCTCAAGCTGCGCTTCAGTTGTCTAAATTGCTCGTTCAGGATCCCATCTCACCATTCCAAGGGTAGCGATCTTGTATGTAGTAGCGGCATTTTAGAGATGTATTTCACATCTATAGCGGTGGATTCAGTTGAATGTTTGGCTTTGGATGAAAGACACCTAAATTATTAAAAAATATAACGGGATAGTCTGTATCCAAAACACACATTTTAGAGTGGTTTTATGCTATAATTCACGGCTGTATTTTACATTTTGACTCATGCTTTTGAGTGAAATTTTAGCTGAATTTACGACATATAAATGCAGGTCATTTTTGCCTGTATAATAAGGAGTATGCATGAGCGTATCGGAAATTAGACCGATTGCCATTGAGGATGAACTCAAAAGTTCGTATCTCGATTATGCGATGAGCGTAATTGTATCGCGTGCATTGCCAGATGTGCGGGATGGTCTAAAACCTGTTCACCGCCGCGTGCTTTTCGCAATGCACGAATTGAGCAATGACTACAACAAAGCGTACAAAAAGTCTGCCCGTGTAGTCGGTGACGTTATCGGTAAATATCACCCTCATGGTGACTCAGCTGTATACGAAACAATTGTTCGTATGGCTCAGGATTTCAGCTTACGTTATCAATTGGTGGATGGTCAGGGTAACTTCGGTTCTGTCGATGGTGACAGTGCAGCAGCAATGCGTTATACCGAAGTCCGTATGCGTAAATTGACTCATGAGCTATTGGCCGATCTTGAAAAAGATACCGTAGAGTGGGAAGACAACTACGACGGTTCTGAACGTATTCCGCAAGTGATGCCGACGCGTGTGCCGAACTTACTGATTAACGGTGTAACAGGTATTGCAGTCGGTATGGCGACCAATATGGCACCGCACAATATGACAGAAGTCGTTAATGCCTGCTTAGCTTATGCCAATGACCCACAGATCAGTATTGAAGGCTTGATGGAACACATCTCAGGTCCAGATTTCCCTACAGGCGGTACTATTTACGGTAAATCAGGCATTGTGGACGCTTACCGCACAGGTAAAGGCCGTTTGCATATCCGCGGTAAATACCATATCGAAGAAGACCAGAAAACTGGCCGCAGCACGATTGTCTTCACAGAAATTCCGTATCAGGTCAACAAAGCGAAAACCATTGAGCGTATCGCTGAGCTGGTGAAAGAGAAAAAGCTGGAAGGTATTTCAGAACTGCGTGATGAATCCGATAAAGACGGCATGCGTATTACCATTGACTTGAAACGCGGTGAAAACGCAGAAGTGATTGTCAATAATCTGTTCATGAATACGCAGCTGGAAAACTCATTCAGTATCAACATGGTGTGTTTGGATAACGGTCAGCCGAAACTGATGAATCTGAAAGACATCATTGCGGCCTTTGTACGCCACCGTCAGGAGGTGGTGACACGTCGTACCATGTTCGAACTGCGTAAAGCACGTGAACGTGGCCACATCTTGGAAGGTTTAACGGTTGCATTGGCCAATATTGATGCCATTATCGAAACCATTAAGAGTTCTGCGAACCCCGCTGAAGCGCGTGAGCGTTTACAAGCTGGTGAGTGGGTTGCGGGCGGTGTTGCTGCACTGCTTGAAAAAGCAGGTTCTGTTTCAGTTCGTCCAGATGAAATTGAAGGTGAAGATCCAAATCGTCCATTTGGTATTGATGGTGATGTTTACCGTCTTTCTCCAACACAAGTGGGTGCGATCCTTGAATTACGTTTACATCGTCTAACAGGTCTAGAACAAGACAAGTTACATGCTGAATATACGGATATTCTTGGTCAAATTGCTGAATACACTGCAATTTTGAATGACTTCAATTTATTGATGAACGTGATTAAAGAAGAATTGTCTTTAATCTTGCAACAATATGGCGATGCACGTCGTACCGATATTGTTGAATCGCGTATCGATTTCTCGCGTGAAGATTTGATTCCTGAAGAGCAAATGGTTTTGACTGTTTCTAAATCAGGTTATGCAAAAACTCAACCCTTGTCAGACTACGCTGCTCAGCGTCGTGGTGGCCGTGGTAAGTCTGCAACCTCAATGAAAGAAGATGATTACATTCAACATCTGATTGTGACATCGAACCATGCAACGGTATTGTGCTTCACTAACGTGGGTAAAGTATATCGTCTGAAAGTGTATGAAGTGCCGCAAGCGTCACGTGGTGCGAAAGGTCGTCCGATGGTGAACTTATTGCCACTCGATGACAATGAAACGATTACTGCGATTTTACCGGTCATCGATGCGCCGAAGAAATTTAAAGAGCGTTTGGCTGACTTTAAAGCATTCGTAAAAACCAATGCAGCGCAGTTACAAAGCAATGAAGTGATTAATGGTCATTTTGTTGAGCTGGAAAATGCACTTGCTGAAACTGAAGATGGCGCGGATGATTTATCTGATACACTGCGTATTCAGTTGAAACAGTTGGGTCTAGAGCTTTCTACTACCGACCTTGATGACGAAATCATCAATGACTTCGTACAACAAGCTGAAGCGGTACGTAAAAACTTCTACGTATTCATGGCAACCGAATACGGTACGATCAAACGTGTTGAACTTGAACAGTTCTCGAATGTCCGCTCAAACGGTCTGCGTGCAATTGAACTGAATGGCGATGATACCTTAATCGGTGTTGCGATTACCGATGGCGAACAGCAAATTATGTTGTTCTCGAACGAAGGTAAAGCGATTCGTTTTGCAGAAACTGATGTGCGTTCAATGGGCCGTTCTGCCAAAGGTGTACGCGGTATGCGTGTGACCATTGGTGCAGCCGCTCAAGCGGAAGATGTTGAAGATGCAGATGTGGATTCAGATGATGAAGAATCTTTAGATTCAGCATTAATCAGCCGTATTGTGTCATTGGTGGTGGTTCCGGAAACTGGTGAAGTGCTGTGTGCTTCTGCAAACGGTTATGGTAAACGTACCCCAGTCGATGACTTCCCGACCAAAAAACGTGGCGGTAAAGGTGTTATTGCAATTAAAACATCTGAACGTAACGGCGAACTGGTGGGTGCTGTATCAATTGATGCATCGAAAGAGTTAATGTTAATTTCAGATGGTGGTACGTTGGTGCGTACACGTGCTTCTGAAGTGGCACAAACTGGTCGTAATGCACAAGGTGTTCGTCTGATCCGTTTAGGTGAAAACGAGATCTTGGTCGGCGTTGTTGCGATTGAAGCAGTGGAAGAAGATGAAGCTTTTGATGAAGTGGATGTAGCTGAAACTGAACAACTTGTAGATGATTCAACCATTATCGATCAAAATGAAAATGCATCAGACTCAAATGAGCCTGAGGAAAATTGATTTTAGATCCATGAAAGAGGACGCTTCGGCGTCCTTTTTTATAAGTGGATTGTTATAAACAATTAAATTGTATAAATAAGAAAAGTGATTTAAATGTATTTCAAAAAAATTGTTCAATGCAAAGTTCTGATCATTTGTTTCACTTTAATAGGATGCAGTGAACCGATATCGTTCGAAATCAATGAAGGTATAAGAAAAGAATCATCCATCCCTTATAATTTGAGTCCCTTACAACTTCAGCATGTTGAGCAATTGTATGTGGCCATACGTGATAAAGATGTAGAGCAAATTCAGCAAATAACAGATGAAAATCTTTATCGAGAGTTGTTGGAACAGCCGACATTACTGCCAGAGATCTCGGCATATATTCCATATTATGAAAAACTTTTAGATCATAAAATGTTGGAATATAAAAGTGTCAAACATAGTCGAGCTGGTGAGCTGATTGAAGCAAAATATAAGTATGAATATGAACAGCGAACGGTATTTTATACTGTGCTCTTTAGAAAAGATGATCCTTTAGCCAAAATTATCGGTGCACATCTCAAGTTAGTGACTAAATAGTCCTAAATTTTATAGGCAAACTCTATTTAAAAGTATGAAGAGTGAAATTGTTCAGTCGAGTTTAAGTGAGCAGAACATTATTTTGCTTAGTACAAGCGAATTGGAAAGGAAGAAGTTTAATGAGACTTCTTTATTTTCAATACGAATACTGAAAGTTTTTATATACTTAAAATCTAAATTTAGGAATCAGCGTGGATATGAAGGCAAATTTTTTGTTACTAGGTTGCGTCATAGCATTGTCGGGTTGTGACCAAATTGGTCAAAAAGCATTAAATGCAATTCCTGACCCAAGTGAAGCACAGGGTGAAGTTGCACAGGCGGCTTATGATCAATTACGTGAAGGCAATTTTGACCAGTTATATGTGTATTTAGAGCCTGAGCTGAAAGCAAAATTTATGCAAAATGAAAAAGAGTTGCGTAAATTTACCCGAGGGATTCCAGATAAACCGTATACACGCAAAAATATTGTGGCCAAGCATATTGAAAAGGCAATGGATAAACCATCACTGTATACGGTGACTTATGAATATGGCTATAACAATACCAATCTGGTGCAGTATGATGTGAGTTTCGATAAACCTGCGGGCAGTACCAAAATTCGGAATTTAAATGTTTCTGTGTTTGGTGAAAAGAATAAATAATAAAAAGGACGCATTAAGCGTCCTTTTTATGGAATGAAATTAAGCTGCTTTTTTCATTTCTATTTCATAATATTTTTGCTTTTCAACGTCAAATTGACCTTCCCATTTACTGATGACGAGTACGGCTAAGGCATTGCCAATAACGTTCAATACGGTACGCGCCATATCCAAAATACGGTCAATTCCGGCAATAAATGCCAGACCTTCAAGTGGAATGCCGACACTACCTAAAGTAGCAAGTAGCACCACAAATGAAACGCCCGGAACACCAGCAATACCTTTAGAGGTGATCATTAAGGTCAGTACTAAAATTATTTGCTGGCCAATGCTTAAATCAATGCCATAAAGCTGTGCAATGAAAATCGCAGCAATACTTTGATAGAGCGTAGAACCATCAAGGTTAAATGAATAACCAATCGGAATGACGAAACTGGTGATCGGTTTCGGCGCACCATAGGCTTCCATTTTTTCCATGATACGTGGCAAAACTGTCTCTGAACTGGCAGTCGAGTAGGCCAAAATCAATTCATCTTTTAAGATTTTAATGATGGTCAAAATGCTGAAACCACAGAATCTTGCGACAGCACCCAATACAATCAAAATAAAGAACAAGATCGTACCGTAAACCAATGCAGCCAATTTCAGTAGGGGCAACAAGGAACTATAGCTGATTACTTAACTCTTCAGTACACCAAAGACCTTAAAGAATGGAATTTTACAGCTATTTTTACGTGCTAATATTTTTAGAATTTAGCTATAAAACCAAAGTTCGCGACAGTGGCCGCAATCAAGCCGAATACACCAATCGGTGCAAACATCATGATCAGATGGGCCACTTTAAACATGGTTTCAGATACAGCCGTTAAGACATTAATTAATGGCTGTTTTACTTCTTGCTCTAAAGAGCCTAAGCCCACACCAAACATCACAGAGAAAAAGATGATCGGAAGCATTTGCCCACTGGTCAATGCGGCAAAGAAGTTGGATGGAATCAGTGAAAGAATGGTTTGAATCAAACCATGTGAGTTTTCACTCACTTCATGGGTGGTTGCTTGATACTTTGAAATATCGACTTGCGTCAATGCAGACATATCAATGCCGGCACCGGGTTGGAATACGTTGGCTGCTACCAGTCCGACTAAGATTGCAATCGTGGTAATCACTTCAAAATACAGAATGGTTTTGAAACCAAGTTTCCCTAAGTGACTGCCATGACTTGTATTGGCAATACCTAAAATCAGCATTGAAACCACAAGCGGAATAACAATCATCTTAATCAGATTAATAAAAATTGAACCCAGTGGGGTTAAAAAATTATTAACTAAAGCATCACGATATTCAGGAGAATAGTGTAGGAAAGCACCAACAAGTATACCTAGAATGAGAGCAATTACGATTTGCCAGGCAAGGCTCACCTTCATCTTTTTCATACATCAGCTCTTAGGTCAGATTTGGGAGAAAAAAGCCCACAGTCATCCATGAAGCCTATATTGCAGACAGAGAAAATCTGTCAGACAAAAGCTTCTGAATAAATTGGGAGATTAAATACGATACTAGTTTGACGCTTATATGAGAATTCAGCCAATAATTTTAATGAATAATCGACTGTTTGTTTGATTAATTATCATTTTTAGTTGTAAAGCCGATTTAAAATCTAACTTTAATTTATTTAATGAATAATAATTAGTTATGAGTGGGTGAGTGAAAAAAATCCTTGGAAAGTGCAGTGAGTTTAAACACGACTAAGTTTGATGCTCAAAATTTGATGAGGAACTTATGAACTTATTTAATTTTTAAGTAATAAACACATTCGTATGATTGTCTATTTGATCGGCTAACAATGATGTTGAAATTATCCAACACATTGCAGTGACTTCATCCCATTGATGGGAAAACTACGGTCATTATTCATAAATATCCGTATCGATAAAAAGATATGTATATCTAGGTCTTGGGTAATTTTGCGTATTTCAAACGCCAAATCGCAAGGCATAAACAAACAGCAGCAAAAGCTGCGAGATAAATCAGTTTAGGAATGATTAAACTGGTCGGTACACCCATTTGATTTAATTGAATAAACATCTGAATACCTTGGGTTGAAGGTAAAAAATTGGCAATGATCTGCATCCATTCAGGCATGGCGGCGTGTGGCCATGCGGTTCCTGAAAGTAAAAATAGCGGAATCGAGCTAAAGACAACGATATGTCCTGCGCGTTCAGGCAAGTCTAAGAAGGTGGCTAGAAATAAGGTCATGGCGATCACACAACTTAAAAAGATCGGCACAGCAATAAGCATGCCCCAGAAATTACCACCGCGTGGATAGTCATTCAGCCAAAAGGTAAAGCCAAATAAATACAGACAGCCCAAAGTCCCAATGGTCAAAATACTGAAAAAGATCGCCCAGAACTGTGCGTAGCTTGGTCGCCATTGAGGACTTTGTCGATAAGTCGCAATTAGCATACATAAGCCGAGTAAAATCGTTTGATGAATAATCAGTGGTGCGACCGCTGGGAAAATATAGCTGCCATAACCCGACAAAGGATTAAATAATGGAATCTTATGGATGGAAAGTGCCGGACTAAATTCTGAAATATTTTGGAATTTTTCAGCTTGTGCGGCCAGTACGTTTTCTATCGAGGTCGCCAGACCCAATCCAATCAGTTGGGTTTTTAAAAAATTCGCAGCACTGAGATATAAACCAATTCCGCCAGTTTCACCATGGTGAATACTGTTGGATAAATTATGGGGTAAGAGCAAAATGCCATCGGCTTGTTGGGTGCGAATCATTTGTTCGGCTTCGGCAAAGTTACCTGTTACCGCTCGGACTTCAACATTTGGACTATTTTGAACTGTACTGATAATCGTATTGGTCAGTATGCTTTGTTCTTCATCGACCACAATAATTGGCAGTGACTCCGCATGTTCCGCTTGGTATGCAATGGGGTAGAAAAAACTATAGAGAAAGACTGAAAGTATTAGGGTGGTAAAAATCGAACTGTGTTGAACGATATCTTTGAAGGTCTGTCGATAGTTTTGCCAAAATTGAGTCCATCGCGTATTTTTGTATTTCATGTCGATGCCTCTGCCAATACTTTACGTAAAAAGACGTAGGCCAATGCCACATAAAACAGGCAATAAATCATTAATACGATTAAGGGTGTTAATGAAATAGAGATTGGACTGCCAATCACCCATTGTTCAGTTTGTAATTTGGCATAAGGTGTATAGGGAATAATATTGGCCCAAAATTTGGTAAACATCGGTGCATTATTCAAAGGTAAGGTTACGCCCGCAAAACTCAGAGATGAGCCACCATAAACCGCAATAAAACCAAAGGATTTGGCTAAATCACGCGTAGCAAGGACCACAGTGCTACTGATAAAAGCATAAGCACTATAAAAGAAAAATTGCGCAAGCAGGATGAGCCAGAGTGAACCTTGCACAAACCATCCACGGACTGCGATGAGCCAAAACATCCATGCCCATGTCCAAGCGCAAAAAATCAAGACATAGGTGAGATTTTTAGAAACTAAGGCGCGTAGGCGTGAGGGAGAATTGCCCCATTGTTGCGTAGTGCCAAACTTTAATTCCTGACCGACTGAAAATGCCACACAACAGCACAGTAATAAGTGCAGAATTGCCGGAATCATGTAAGGTTCTAAATAGAATTCATAATTCAGCCCTGGGTTAAACAGGGGAGAAATTTTAATATTGGGTGTTGGGGCATCTAAGTAGGGAATTTTATTTTCTAAATATTGGTGACCACTAAAATCCGTCATGGCCTGCAAGGTGCTGAGGAGCATGGCCGAGGAGATACTATTACCGACACTAAAGTAACTCTGATTATAAGCAATGCTGATCTCAGCATCTTTGGCTTGGACAAAACGTTGTTCAGCACCCGCAGGGATATGAATATAGCCCCAAATTTTAGTTTGATTCAGTAAGCGTTCCGCTTCATCCATACTGGGAGTAATCGTTTCAATCTGTAAGCTGTGATTTAAGCGAGAAAATTGGCTGATATTTCGACTTAAATTACTATGATCTTGGTCAACGATGGCAATGGGTAAATGCTCGGGCTTGCCTTGAGCAAACATCGCACTAAACAGCAAGATCACCAATGCAGGGGCGAGGGTGACCATACACAAGTCCCATTTGTGTTGCATCAAATATTGCAGTTCCCGCCAAATGCCCGCCAACATTTATTGAGACTCTTCAATTTTAAACAACACACTCATGCCGACTTTTAAATCAGAAATAGCTTGTACCGGTTTAAGTTGGACTTTGAAACTCCGAATGTCATAACCACCTGTTTGGCGTGTGGTTTTAATGGTGGCAAATTCACCTTCCGCTTCAATATGATCAATCGTAAATTGTGCTGAACGATTCAGCGCAGGAATAAAACCTTCCAGTGATTTGGCTTTATAGACTTGGGCATATTGGTCTTCACGGACATTTAGACTAATCCACAGACTGTCGTCTTGAATCAGGCTTACCACGGGCACACCCATAGCGACAAGTTCAGACACTTTGCCATAGGTTTTAGAAATCGTTCCGGCAGAAGGGGCGACTAATTGGGTTTCTGCTTCTAGTGCATTGGCTTCGTCCAAAGCGGCTTGAGCGATTTTCACCTGTGCATCGGCGGAGCTTTGTTGTTGCGGTGTGCTGCCACGTTTTGCCCGTGCATATTGTTGATAAGCAGCTTCGGTCATTTGTGCAGCAGAAATTGCTGCCGCTTGCATTTCATCACGACGTTGACGAGAAATAACACCTTCTTTAAACAGATTTTGTCCACGTTGATAGGTGGTTTGTGCCAATTGTTGTTGTGCTTTTAGGCTTTGCCAATTGGCATATAAACTGTCGATATTTTCCTGTTGCGAACCGCGTTCAGCCGCTGATTGTAAGGCCAGTGCAGATTGTAGGGCCGCTAAGGCTTGTTGTTTTTTTGCTGCAACTTCTGGGCTGGTTAGTCTGACCAACTCCTGACCTGCTTGAACTTTTTCACCATCCTGCACATAAATTTCTTCAATACGACTCGGCACTTTGGTACTGATATGAATGGTTTCGGCTTCCACGCGTCCTTGCAATTCAACTGGTTTCGGTTGATAACTTTTCCATAAACCAAAAGCAATCAAAGCTAAAAGTAGAATTAAAATAATTACGATGCCAAGTTTAAGCAGTGCCGATTTTTTATCTTGAGCTGTAGGGGGAATAGGTTGATTTTCTTCTTTAGCTATTTCTGACGCTGCTGGCTTTGAATCTGTTATCGCTTGATCTTTTTGCACTGGCGTATTTTCAGCTTCAAGTGATATTTTATCCGCATCCGTTGATCCTGCTACAGATGGTTCTGCCTCAGTGGAGGTGTTTTTTTGCTGATCAGTAGGTTCCTGATTCATATGGTTTTCCCCAGTCTAAGCTTAACGGATGTAATCGGTATATGATTGATTGATATAACTTTGAAATTGATCAATCGAACCATGACTTTGCAATAAAGTCGCAAGCGACATCACATATTTATACGCATTCAAGGCCATTTCACTCTGCAAGCTATTCAGTGCGTTTTGTGCATCAATGACTTGTGTCGCGGTACCCATATCTTCTTTAAAAGAAAGTTGTTGAATCCTTAAGTTTTCTTGTGCGGCTTTGACATTTTGCTGTAACAGTACATGACTTTGCTGTGCGCTACTCGCTTCATTAAAAGAGGTATAAATGGTGGTTTCAATTTCTTGCTTGGTGCGTTCAGTCATAAGTTCTGAGGCATAACGCTGTAATTCGGCTGCGTGTACAGTTTTATTTTTATCAATCCCTGAAAATAAGTTATAACGTGCGGCGACACCGACAATCCAATTTTGTTTGTCATCCAAACTATATTCGCCAAAGGCAAACACGTTGGGCTTTTTCGCAGCACTTTGTGCTTTGACATTGGCATTGGCAAGTTGAGTATCCATGTGCATTTTGCGAATTAGGCTGGATTGATCCTGATAACTTTTTAACAAGGCCGTTAAGTTTTGATTATTTTGCTGGTTAATGAACAGGGGCGTGCTTAAATCAGTAATATCATCGCTCTGAATTAAGTTGTTTAATTTAAACAGGCTGGAACGCAAATTTGCTTCAGTATTTTGATAAACACGTTGTGCATTATTTTGTGCCACTTCAAATTGCATGCGCTGACCTTTACTAATAAACCCCTGACTTTCCATTTTTAAGGCATGGTTATAATGCTGTTGCATCGCCTGTAAATTAAATCGGCTACTGTCTAAGAGTTTCTTTTGTAATTGTGCATTGAAATAGGCTTGGATCAGTTCAAAGCGTTGTATATCCTGTTGCTGTTCGTTAGTCAGTTCACTACGCTGCGCTTGAATATTCGCGATTTCTTTGGTACTTGAGGTCAGTCCGCCTGTATAAATTGGCATCATCACCGAAACCGTTGGGCGAATCACCTGATCATCCAGTACCACTTGAGACGAGTCTGGAATTAACCCTACACCATCACGGATCGGCTGTTGAATACTGTCTTTCAGTGGGGCAGCGAGATCACTTGGTAGTGTTTTATCAATTTTATCGTTCAGCCCATTGGTCAGCGTCTGTTCTAAATTATTTTTTAACGCCCCTAAGGGCACATCTAATTCATTATGAAAAGCATAAGCACGCACATTAAGATCGACGCGCGGTAATCCCAAGCCTTTGAGTGCCTGTGCCTGTAATTGAGCAGATTGTTGCAGCGCCTGATGGGCCTGACTGCTATACGACGTGGTTACAATTTGCTGTTCGGCTTGTACATAACTGATGCTTTGAGCAAGTATGGTTTGACTGCATACTACGCTCAAACTTCCTAGTGCAAAGCATAATCCAGATGCTAAATTTTGTTTGAATCTAGAATTATTGGTTTGAAATAGAGGCATGAATCATACTCACAGCTAGTAGGGCATTATTATAGACTTTGTTTTTAAAATGCGTAAAACCATAAAGTTATTGTATGGTTTCATATACATCTGTAAAGAAAATGCAGTTTTATTTTTATGCATACAGGATGCTTAAAATGGACGAGATTCAGCATTTATTCAATAGATAAAAAATATCAGTAAAGCTAATAATCTGAAATACGAAGAAATAAAACCGAGTTTGATTGATATTTTGACTTTAAATGCCACATAGCATTGGAATATTTTAGCTTTTATCTACTGCAAGCACGGGCGAGATGTGGTTAAATGCCATCATTTTATTGTGTTTCACTTTGAAAGGAAAAATCATGCGCGCGTACAACTTCTGTGCTGGTCCTGCTGCATTACCAACTGCCGTATTAGAAAAAGCTCAGGCTGAAATGCTTGACTGGCATGGCAAAGGTCTTTCGATCATGGAAATGAGCCACCGTAGCAAAGACTATGTCGCTGTTGCAGAAAAAGCGGAAGCTGACCTGCGTAAACTCATGAATATTCCAGATAACTATAAAGTTCTTTTCCTTCAAGGTGGTGCATCCCTTCAATTCTCTGCAATTCCGCTAAACCTTTTGGGTAAAAACAGCAAAGCCGATTATATCCATACTGGGATTTGGTCAGAAAAAGCGTTAAAAGAAGCGCAGCGCTATGGTGACATTAATGTTGTCGAAGCGGGTACAACGATCGATGGCAAACTTGCGATTACTGACCAAAGTACGTGGAATCTATCTGATGATGCCGCTTATGTGCACTATGCAGAAAATGAAACCATCGGTGGGATTCAATTCTCGAAAATTCCTGAAACGGATAAACCACTTGTTGCCGATTTATCATCAAGTATCTTATCTGCGCCATTAGATGTGTCTAAATTCGGTTTGATTTATGCCGGTGCGCAAAAAAATATCGGTCCTGCAGGTTTGACTCTGGTTATTATTCGTGACGATTTATTGGATCAAGCCAAAGCTGAAATTCCAAGCATTTTGAAATATTCTGCGCAAGCGAAAAATGGTTCAATGGTCAATACACCAGCAACATATGCTTGGTACTTATCAGGTCTCGTTTTCGAATGGTTACTTGAACAAGGTGGTGTAGAAGCTATCTATAAAGCGAACTTGGCAAAAGCTGAATTACTGTATGGTTACATCGATTCGAGCGATTTCTATGCCAACCCAATTGCAAAAGAATTCCGTTCAATCATGAACGTTCCATTTACTTTAGCCAATCCTGAATTGGAAAAACAATTCTTGAAAGAAGCTGAAGAACATCATTTGCTTAACTTAGCTGGTCACCGTTCAGTAGGTGGTATGCGTGCAAGTATTTACAACGCTGTGCCACTTGAAGGTGTGCAAGCATTGGTAAACTTTATGGATGACTTTGCAAAACGCAATGCATAATCCATAAAGCATAAAAAACCGGCAATTGCCGGTTTTTTATTTAAATAGCTTAGAGAATAAAAGTATGGAGCATGTATGCACAAATCAGCATGCCTAAAATAAAAAACAAGCAGGACATCGGCTCAATTTGATATCGAGTTTCCATTGAATGATCGACTTGTGATAAGTTTTCTTCTTGCACGACTTTCATAGATATTCTTTCCGATCTATTTATCGTTAATAACTGTTTCTTAACCGCATTTTTAACATAAATATTTGATTAAATAAAGTACTATCTTCGCTAAACTGACTCAACGATTTCATTTATTTAAAAAGAGCCCACTGAACAATTCAATATGTTTTCAGAATGAAGATATCTTGTTTATTTTGCTGAACTTTTCAAAATTGATATTTTAGAGCCAATATTAATTTGAATTATTGGTTTTTTAATTGAATCGTGTGGAAGTGATTATAAATTGAATTTAAAAACAGAATAAAATGATCCTACTGTGGGTAAATTGTATACAGATAATAAAATCATCAGCGAATACATCGTTTTAATGGAGTAAAAAACCGCCAATCATGACGGTTTTTTGCATAACGATTTCTTACATCAAAATGATGTTTTAAATTTTAGTTAAGCAGATTTTGCGTAGATATTCGCCTGTATCCACAGGTTGCCACGAATATATTGACCAACTGAAAAATCTTTATGTTCCGGGTTACGTGTTGCAACACGAACAATCACAGCTTCTTGATTGTCTTCATGGATCAAGGTGACATCATATAAGGTGTATTCTTGGTCTTTAAACTGCATACTGGTTTTACCGACGATATGTCCTTGGAACCAAGCTTCATCTTCTTGCCCAAGTGTTTCGCCATAGAGATAAGCCACCATTTGCGAAAAATCTACAGTGACTGGCGCTTTATCATCTTCAGATTTTGGCTGCCAAGCTTTAATCTGTTCGTGTAAATCGGCAGGTGCAACGCCATTATTTGCAGCCAAAATATCATTTAAAGCACGATGATGTTTGATTGAAGCAGGGTCATCGACCACGAGCTGTTCATGTTCAGCAACCGGTTCAAGTTCATAGGCCCATGCATTCAGTTGCACACAATAAGTGGCATCTTTTTCGTATTGATTATGGTTGACACTATATAAGCTGTCAAAAGCATAGACGCTGGTATTGGCACCTAAATCCAAGCAAAGCACCGCTTGGGTATTGGATTTACAAGTAATAATCCGTTCAATGGTCGCTTTGGTTTTATAAGGACTATCGAAACTTGGGAAAGCGGTTTTCACGGCTTTGGGTTTATTGTTTTCGACAGCAATCACTTGGCACAGTTGAATTGCTGCTTTAGATGGGCCTTGAATCAGCCATGTATTTTGATCCATATCGGCTTCTTGTGCACATAGGCCCATTGGCATAATTGGTGCATCGAGTGCCTGACCCAACCAAACAGGAACATCCGTTGTTGGGTTGCCGGTAAGCAAAGTCCAGTGCTCAACGTGACTACCAAAAGTCTGGTCTTCAATAGTGATAATTTCAGGGCTATTTTGTTTTTTCATATGCACAATTGATTGTTGGGTTAGGTTTATATAATAAATCGAGGGTTATTTGAAATTTTCAAGTCACCGAACTCATATTTATCATGAAATCACGTATAAAGTATGTTTATTCACAGATTTAACTGTAATTCATGCTAAAAAATGTTCTCAGTATTTACTCGATTGAACATCAAAATATTCTCATGCTGAGAGAAATCTAATGTTGCGCTTTATTTCGAGCCACCCAATTTGCCATGTAGATTTGCTAAAATAGCGGCAACTTATCATTTTGATGGAATACATGTGTTGCCATTTAAACTTTGGGTCGATGCAGATGCTTTACCGCGAATTTTACGTGATGTGATTATTCGTGCATCGGATCGTTACCAGTTAGAAGTCACTTTTGTGGCCAATCAAAATGTAGGAATTACGCCTTCAGTACGGATCAACTCGATTCAGGTGATGAGTGGGGCAGATGCAGCAGATAAAGAAATTATCCAGCGCATGCAAGAAAATGACATCGTGATGACGCAGGATATTCCTTTGGCGGCTGAAGTGATTGAACGTGGCGGGATTGCCATTCATCCACGTGGTGAAATTTATACCACTGCAAATGTCAAAGCACGCTTACATTTACGTGATTTTATGGATACGTTGCGTGGTGCAGGGGTACAAACAGGTGGCCCTGCGCCGATTTCTGAACGGGATAAACGAGAGTTTTCCAGTAGTCTGGATCAAACGATTCAAAAGCAAAAACGTAAAACTGCGCAGAAGCCATAAATATGCCCTCTAAAGCCAATTTGGCAACCACCTACGTTTTATTAATTTTTATTTGGTCTACCACGCCTCTGGCGATTGTGTGGAGTGTTAGTGATTTAAATGCATTCTGGGCATTGGCATTACGGTTTTTTTTGGCCTTGCCATTGGCTGTGGCTTTGCTCTTTATTTTTAAAAATAAATTACCGATGGATAAGCTGTCCTTGCAGAGTTATTTGGCTGGCTCATTAAGTTTTATTGGTTCGCAAATTTTTACTTATATGGCAACGGCTTATTTAAGCTCGGGCATGATTGCGTTGATGTTTGGTCTCGCACCGATTATGACGGGGCTGATTGGTCGTTTCTTTTTTCATGTCCATTTACATCGTTTGCAGTGGGTCGGTATGGCCGTTGCCGTAACGGGGCTGAGTATTATCTGCTTAGGTGGCAGCGATCATCATATCAATCCAATTGGTATTGTCCTGATGCTGATCAGTGTATGCGTGTATTGTGTTTCAATGTTTTGGGTGAAAAAGGTCAATGCACCGTTACAACCGATGTCGCAAGCCACAGGTTCAATTTTAATTTCAGCTTTATTTTCTCTGTGTATGCTGCCATTTATTTGGCAGGAGATGCCGACGCAGCTACCATCTACAAAAGCGCTGATCGGATTGTTTTATTCGGTGATTATGGCTTCACTGGTAGCGATGTTCTGCTATTTTAAATTGGTGCAAAACATTAAAGCGACCACATTATCATTAACTACGGTAATGACACCGATGTTGGCGATGTTATTTGGCGCGATATTGAATGATGAAAAATTAACAGTGCTGGTGGTGGTAGGTGCCGTGATTTTATTGTCTGGTCTATTTATCTATTTTTATAAAGATTTTAAGGCAAGTCGTGAGCTTGCCCAAAAAATCAGTACATCCAAACATTAGTTTTTGTTTTGCGTTAATGAAATAGATTCAGCCAGTTTGGCACGGTCTTGTGGCAGGAGCGTGATAAAATACGCACCGGTACGGTACAGGTTAGTTTCTTCTTCACGGCTGTAAACCACTTGTGCGGTTGCAGCGATATGGAAGAAATTTTCAGGGTGGCTTAAGGTCACGTGGATATAAGTACCTTCTTTAATTGGTCTTTCACTAAAAAAGCTTAAACCTGTTTCTGAAAAATTGACATGTTCAGGTACTGGTAACATGCTTTGTACAATTGCGTCATACAAAGAACCCGTAATCAGGTTTAACTTTTGGTTAAATAAGGATAAGATTCGAGCAATTTGTTGATCTTTCTCAGCTAATTGTTCTAATTCGTAGTTGAGTGCATGATCAAATTGATCTAATTCAGCAAGTAGTAGAAAATAGCGCGGCAATACAAAATTAGGATCGTAAGGATCATTCAGTGCAACATCATCAGAGATAATCTGATAGTTGATGCGCAAAGCAGCATCGATACGCGACATTACACGGCGTTCAGTTTGAACGCTTTGATGCTGTAAATTTTCCATAATATATTACCTCGGACTAGATGGTTATGTTTAAACCAATCTCGCTGTATATAGGGTTGAGATACACTCGCGCACGGCGCAGTAACCACTTTATTTCTTTTATTGCTCTGGTGTCCATGATCGGCCTCACCCTAGGTGTAGCAGTCCTGATTACAGTTTTATCTGTGATGAATGGCTTCGATCGTGAGCTTAAAACGCGTGTTTTGGGAATGATACCTCAAGCTACTGTTTCTTCAACACAAATCTTAACAAATTGGCCAGAACTTGCAAAAAAAATTGAGCAGCATGAGCATGTTCAGGGTGTAGCACCATTTACACAATTACAGGGGATGCTCACCGCCCAAGGGCAGGTGTCGGGCATTATGGTCAGCGGTATTGAACCTGAGTATGAAAAGAAGGTTTCAATTATTCAAGATCATATGGTAGAAGGCAGTATTGATAACCTGAAAAAAGGTGAATTCGGTATCGTCCTCGGCAAGCAAATGACTGATGCTTTAGGTCTTGGTTTGAATGATAACGTGACCTTGGTTTTGCCTGAAGCTACGCCTTCACCAGCAGGTGTGGTGCCACGTTTTAAACGCTTTAAGATTGTCGGTATTTTCAGTATTGGTGCCGAAGTCGATTCAATGATGGGCTATGTGGCTTTGAATGATGCGTCAACTTTATTGCGTCTTCCAGACGGCGCTCAAGGCATTCGCATGAAGTTGGACGATATTTTTGCAGCGCCACAAGTTTCTCAAGAAATCGTGCGTGATTTACCTGCAAACTTCTATGCCTCTGATTGGACCTATACGCACGGCAACTTGTTTAGTGCCATTCAAATGGAAAAGGCGATGGTCAGCCTATTACTGTTCCTGATCGTATTGGTTGCAGCTTTTAATATTGTGTCTTCATTGGTCATGGTGGTGACCGATAAAAAATCTGATATCGCAATCCTACGTACTTTGGGGGCTTCACCGGGCACGATTACCCGTATTTTTATGGTGCAAGGTACCGTGATCGGGGTGATTGGTACTGTTTCGGGCGCTATTTTGGGTGTTATTGCCGCATCGAGTATCAGTAACTTGGTTGGTTGGTTAAACAATACTTTAGGCCTCAATATGTTTGATGCCTACTTTATTAATTACTTGCCCTCATATTTAAGATGGCAAGATGTCGCGGTGATTGTGACTTTATCTTTGGGCTTAAGTTTCGTTGCGACCATTTACCCAGCGTTACGTGCTGCCAAAGTTCAACCCGCAGAGGCATTACGTTATGAGTAACTTAATCTTAGATGCCAAAAACATCACCAAGTCTTTTACTGATGGAAAGTCCACCGTCGATGTGATTCGTGGTTTATCGCTACAAGTTAAAGCAGGTGAGTTTGTTTCGATTGTCGGTTCGAGTGGTTCAGGTAAAAGTACCTTATTGCATGTCTTGGGTGGCTTAGATCGTCCGACTTCAGGTGAAGTACTTATCAATGGCGCACGATTCGACACCTTGGGTGAAGCTGAACGTGGCTATGTGCGAAATGAACATCTTGGTTTTGTCTACCAGTTCCATCATTTGTTACCTGAATTTACCGCGCTTGAAAATGTCGCCATGCCATTGATGCTACGTAAATCGAGTAACTTTAAAGAAGTGAAACAGCAAGCTGAATATTTGTTGGAGCGTGTCGGCCTATCGCATCGTCTGACGCATAAACCGGGCGAGCTATCGGGGGGGGAACGCCAACGTGTCGCTTTAGCACGTGCATTGGTGGCAAAACCGAAGCTGATGATGGCGGATGAACCGACCGGAAACCTTGATCGTAAAACTGCGGTAAAGATTTTTGAGTTGTTATCTGAACTGCGTAAAGAGTTCAATATGGCGATGTTGATTGTGACCCATGATGAGTATTTAGCGCAATCGGCAGATGCGATTTTGCATATGCAAGATGGTCTTTGGGTGGAAGAGTAAGCTCATCGCTGAATTAGTGGATTAAGATTGTTTCATTGAAGCTCACCTCGGTGGGCTTTATTATTGCCCGCAAAGAATAACAATAAAGATACGGCATGTTGCAATGGTTTTGCGTGGGATGGATTGTGGGTATTGCAGGGATGGGAACGACGTTCTGGAATCCTCATCTGGCAATGGGTTGGATAATTCTCCTTTTTATGATTTGGCAGTTGATTCAGCCCGTTCTTTTTAACCGACCTGAACGTATTCCCCTTAACGGCTTACAATTGTTTGCCAATCTCATGTTAGGTCTATTATTGGGTTTTAGTTATGCTAATACCCAACTAGACGAACGTTTAGCTTTTATTGAGCAAGATTCAAGGCAAGGTGAATTCATCGTTTATGTGCCACAAATTAGCCAATTAAAACAACAGCGTATTCAGCAAAAAGTCGAAGTATTAAGTCCAAATAAAGCTATTCAATATTTTATGGTGTATTGGCCGAGAATCTCTGAGCAGTACCCAGATGGAAGTCCAGAACCAATTCCCGGGCAATATTATCGGATTAAAGGACAAATTAAACCGAGTCAAAGTTATGTCACTTCGGGTGCCTTTGATCAAGAAAAATGGAACCTACAACAAAATATTCATGCAAATTTGAGTGCAAAAGAAGTGGAGCAACTGACTGCACAGCAGATTTATACGCTTGGATTTACCCAACAATATCAAATTCATCAGTCATGGCTGCATCAGCTAAATATTCAGATTGAATTGAAACGTCTTGCCTTACGTGAATTTATTAAGCAACAACCTTTAAGAAATACGGGGTTATTATTAGCCTTATTAACTGGTGATAAAAGTTTGCTAAATCATGGCACTAGTCAACTGTTTCAGCGCTTTGGCATGAGTCATTTATTGGCTATATCAGGGCCACATGTACTGGTATTTGCCATGATGGCATGTTGGTGGGTGAAACGAATGACCCGAAAATTTTGGCCCAACCTGTATTTAAAATGGCCTGAACAGTATGTGTTGATTCCACCATTTTTAATTTGCGTTTTAGCATATTGTGCATTTACGGGATTTGAGGTTCCTGCTTTAAGAACCCTGATTATTTGTATGGTTGCATGTACGATGTTGATTTTACAGCAGCCGATACGTGCTTTACAGCTCTTGCTGTTCAGTGCTGCGTTGTTATTGCTGTTTGATCCTTTTAGTATTTTATCTGCAGCTTTTTGGTTGTCTTATGGGGCGTGTTTCATCTTACTTCGAATCTATCAGTCACTAAAATCACCTAAAAATGATGGGCTCAATTTAAATTCGTGGCAGAAGCTTAAATCTACGTTGAAAATACTGGTCGAATCACAGTGGAAAATATTTGTGGCCTTATTTCCATTGATGATTATTTTCTTTAAACAGATTGCGTGGATTACGCCATTGAGTAATTTGTTTGCGATTCCTTGGTTAGGTTTGGTTGTCGTGCCACTGGATATTCTTGCAGCACTTTGCACCTTTGTTTCAGACCCTTTAGCTGCGATGATTTTTCAATTGAATGATTGGTGCCTAGAAGCTTTACACCTCTTTTTATATGGTTTAGACCGAATTTTTTCAGCCCAAATGCAGGATATTGCACTAAACCCATGGCAGCTTGGGCTATTGATTTTGGCGATTTTTATTTTCTTTCTTCCTCATGGCGTTGTGCCACGATTATGGACTGCAATTGCGTTGATTGCGGTTATTATTCCATTCAAACCACAACATGCGTTTCAGCTTTCTGTGCTTGATGTGGGGCAGGGCCAGTCGATCTATATCCAATACAAACAGCACAATATGATGGTCGATTTTGGTGGCAACTATGATGAAACGCAATTTAGTATTGGACAGAATATCATCCGTCCATTTTTATCGCTGCAAGGAGTTCATCGACTGGAACAAGTGGTACTGACTCATCTGGATCAAGATCATAGTGGGGGATTTTTCTCATTAGAGCGTCAATTGGCAATTGGGCTGCTCTACAGTAATGCACAAGTCAATACGCTAAATCCCGCACCGCAACGTTATTGCCAACGAGGACACCGTTGGAATTGGGAGAATAAAATATTTTTTGAATTCCTGTCTCCGAGTCCACAGCAATTACATCTTGCTGCTTTGAATGCCAATGAAAGTTCATGTGTGCTGCATGTGTCTGTGCCAGAGGCAACTGGATTCAAAAATTATGTATTGATGGGCGATGCGGGCTGGGAAACGGAGTATCAAATTTTACAACATTATCCGAATTTAAAAGTTGATGTATTGGTTTTGGGGCATCATGGGAGCCGTCATAGTTCAGCCTATGCTTTCTTAAAGCAACTTCAACCCAAACTGGCAGTTGCTTCAGCAGGTCGCTTTAATCGTTATGGGCATCCTGCTGCATTAACCCAAGTTAGATTACAGCAACTCGGTATTCCACTATTACAAACAGCAACCAGTGGCAGTATTCATTTTATTCAACAAGATCAAAATATTAAGGTCACAGAAGAACGGGTGAAATATAAATGGTTATTTCGCCCCAAAGAACAGGAGTAAATTTCTAAGCCAGATTTTGCTCTGTTAATGTCGTTTGTTCCTGAATATAGTGTTCACGGACTTCTTGAAGACGCTGAGCTGCTTCTTCCTCACTAATATTGTATAAATCTCTCAGTTGAGGATTGGCTTTAAAGCGTTTATAGCTCCAGTGATAGTGCTCTGGGTAGCGGTGAATCAGGTTTTCGATCGCGTCGAAAATGACAGTAGAACCTGCATTGGCATTACCGTCATAAATTTTTTCATCCAATGGCTCAATATGTATTTCAAAACCGTGATTATCATTGCGGATGGCATATAGCAAGAGTGCACGTGCTTTGGTTTTTTGAATCAATTTTGCACTTAAATTACTGGTTTTGAGGGGAATCCCGAAATAGGGAAGCATTTCCCCACCCACATTAGGGGTGTGGTCAGGTAAAATTACCGTCGTGCCACCTTGCTTTAAGGCTTTAAAAATTTGACGTACCCCTGACTCATCGGTTGGAACCAATGTTGCTTGTTCACGACTACGTGCAGCGCGGACAAAATTATTGGCAGACTCACTTTTGACTGGTTTATACATAATGGTCATTTTAGTGAATTGTGCGACCCATGCATTCATAATTTCCCAAGTCCCAAAATGAGGCACGACCAGCACGACACCTTTGGCCAATTGAAGAGCATTGTGTAAATGTTCTTCGCCATGCACGCGATGAATACGTTGAATATTTTTTTGTGTACTGGCACTCCAAATATTAAAGAATTCAAAATAAGAGGTCAGCTCATTGCGAATGGCTTGCTTGGTTAATTGAGTTCGCTCTGCATCAGAAAGCTCAGGCAACGCAATTTTCAGGTTACGTTGAATAGTGGAAGAGGTTTTTGAAATCTTAAAAATATTGACTAACCCAGCCAAACCTTTTGCAATTAATCTAGAAATTTGAATAGGTTGGCGGCTGATAAATTTTAACAGGTAAAATGTGGTGTCCTGTGAATGTGGGTCGGTCATCTTATTTAAGTCTGATACACATAAAGGGAAATTTGAAATAATTATAAGGGAAAATGAATAGATTAGACAGTTATCGTGATTAGCATGTATATAATGACAACAAATTTACGATTAATAAGGTTTTTTATATGTCCGAATGGCCACCAAAACCTGAAGAAAAACATCAGGCTTCTTCAAATAATATTCAGCAGCCAACTGGAAATGAGTGGAAAATTCTAGAAAAGGCCGTGCTTTCTTCAGTGGAAGAACAACGCAGAGCGCGCCGATGGGGCATATTTTTTAAATTTTTAACATTTGCTTATCTACTGATTATTATCATTGCGATGGCGAAAAGCTGTAGTACTTCCTCAACCGATCCAACAGCGACAGCAGGTTCACACATTGCGGTGGTGGATATTATTGGCACAATTGCTGCCGACAAACAAAGCGTGAATAGTGTCAATACGATCAAAGCGTTGAAAAAAGCCTATGAAAATAAGCAAAGCAAGGCAATTGTATTAAATATTAACTCGCCGGGTGGTTCGCCAGTACAATCTGATGAGATTTGGCAAGAAATTCAGTACCTGAAAAAGCAGCATACGGATAAAAAACTGTATGCCATTATTGGGGATACTGGCGCTTCGGGTGCGTACTATATCGCTTCCGCAGCCGATGAAATTATTGTGAATCCATCAAGCTTGGTGGGTTCTATCGGTGTAATTATGCCGAATTATGGCGTCAATGGCCTGATGCAAAAGCTCGGTGTTGAAGACCGCACCATGACTTCAGGTGAAAACAAAGCCATTTTATCCATGACGCAGCCTGTGGACTCTGCACAAAAAGCACATGTTCAAGGCGTGTTGGATAATGTACATGCACATTTCATTAATGCGGTGAAAGAAGGTCGTGGTCAAAAGTTGAAATCAACTGATCCTGCTATTTTTTCAGGTTTATTCTGGACAGGTGAGCAAGCGGTGAAATTGGGTATTGCTGACCGTACAGGCAGTCTCAACAGTTTGAAACGTGAGCTAAAAACTGAAAAAGCCGTTAACTATACTATTGAATACAGTCCATTTGAGTCTGTGTTAGGCCGTATGGGAAGTTCAATTGGACACGGTTTTGCCAGTTCTTTGTCTCAACAAGTTCAATCTGAAAATACCGCGAAGTTGCAATGAAACCATTAATTCATTTTGCGCATGCTAATGGCGTACCATCACGGGTATATCAAAAACTTTTTGATTTACTGAGTGATGAATACGATGTGATTTATGTCCCTTTGTTGGGGCCAGATAAGCGTTATCCAATTGACAATCATTGGAAAAGCCTCACGCAACAGGTCATTGATAGTATTGTTCGTCAAGCCAATGGGCGAAAGGTGATTGGTCTGGGCCATTCATTGGGTTCGGTTTTGACATTTCAGGCTGCTTTACAGCGCCCTGAATTGTTTAAACAGGTGCTGATGATTGATCCACCGATGATTATGGGTAAAGAGTTATTGGCTTTACACATTGCCAAGACTTTAAAACTTAAAGTCGTGGATAAAATGTCACCTGCGGGTTTGTCGAAACGTCGCCGTGATCATTGGGACAGTCGTGAGCAAGCCGCTGAATTGCTTCGTCCCAAAGGTTTTTATCAAGCTTTTGATTCAGATTGCTTTCAAGCCTATATTGATTACGCACTGATGGAAGATAAAGTCCGTGGTGGGGTAGAACTGACAATTTCTAAAGATGATGAGGTACAAATTTTCCGTACCAATCCATCTTTGTGGTGGTTGCCACAGTCGAAACCTAAAGTTCCGGTGCAGCTTTTGATTGCAGAAAAGGGGCCATTTTTACCACTTAGATTTCCGCAAATGATTGAAAAGAAATTTGGGATTCCATTTAAAGTGGTTTCTGGGAGTCATATGTTCCCATTGGAAAAACCTGAATTTACGGTGGAAACGATCAAGCAGATGTTGAAGTTACATCAAGTTTAAAAAGTACTTTTGATAAAGCACAAAAAAACGCATCCTTGGATGCGTTTTTTATTTGAATCTTCGTCAATAAATACCGAGAAACTTAAAACTTACAGAATTGTACAGGCTCAGTCATCGGTTGACCGCGGTATAGAACACCATCCTGAGTATGCTGAATCGTGCCATTACAAATCCATTCCGCAACTTGCGGATAGATCAGATGTTCCAGCACATGTACTCGGTTTGCAAGTGTGCTGGCATGATCATGCACATTCACTTTCAGTACACCTTGTGCCAGCGCCTGACCGGCATCTAGTTCAGCAGTGACATAATGCACGGTACAACCATGCAACACATCACCGCTATTCAACACACGTTGATGTGTATGCATGCCTTTATAGTGTGGCAACAGAGAAGGGTGAATGTTGAGCATTTTCCCTTCCCAGTTTTTGACAAACTTCGCGCTGAGAATGCGCATAAAGCCTGCAAGAATCACTAAATCAACATTCCAGTCGAGAAGTTGCTGATGCATAACATCATCAAATGCTTCACGACTTGGATATTGTTTATGTTCAATTACCGCTGTAGCAATATTGGCTTTTTCTGCACGTTGTAGTGCATAGGCATCAGGCTTGTTGGAAATCACCCCAACAATTTGCCCTGATAGATTGGCATCTATCAGGGCTTGGAGGTTACTTCCGCTGCCTGAAACGAGGACAGCAATTTTAATCATCAGTGTGGCTTATGCGAAAACAACACGGATTTTTTCGTCAGCACCTGCAACAGATTCAGCATTGTCTGCAATATGGCCCATAGTCCATGCTTTTTCGCCAAATTTGTTGAGTAATTCAACAGTTTTGTCAGCGTCGCTTGCATCAACAACCAAGACCATACCAACGCCACAGTTAAATGTGCGGTACATTTCGAATTGTTCAACACCACCTTCTTTTTGAAGCAGTTTGAACAGTTCAGGCCATTCCCAAGATGCTTCATTCACTACCGCTTGCGCACCATTTGGCAGTACACGTGGCAGGTTACCCGGTAAGCCACCACCTGTGATGTGTGCCATCGCGTGAACATCAACTTCTTTTAACAGTTGAAGAATAGATTTTACATAAATACGTGTTGGTTCCATTGCCACGTCAGCAAGTGGACGACCATCAACGATTTGAGTTAAATCAACATTCTTAACGTCTAAGATTTTACGCAGTAAAGAATAGCCGTTTGAGTGTGCGCCTGAAGATGCAATACCCACTAAAACGTTACCCGCTTTAACTTTAGAGCCATCAATAATTTTACTTTGCTCAACGACACCTACGCAGAAACCTGCAAGGTCGTAGTCTTCGCCTTCATACATACCGGGCATTTCAGCAGTTTCACCACCGACCAAAGCACAGCCTGCAAGTTCACAACCAGCACCAATACCAGTTACTACATTTGCAGCAACATCAACATTTAAGTGACCTGTTGCATAGTAATCAAGGAAGAATAGTGGTTCAGCACCACATACAAGAAGGTCGTTTACGCACATTGCAACCAAGTCTTGACCAATCGTGTCATGACGGTTCAAATTCAATGCTAAACGTAATTTTGTACCAACACCATCTGTGCCAGATACGAGAACAGGTTC
>NZ_JBLZXR010000104.1:0-5134 GCF_050285345.1 Acinetobacter sp. | reverse complement strand
GGCTAGAGATCTATGGCATTTATCTCATCGTATCACTCGAAAAATTCTTTCACATACAATTTCAGTCGTTTTAAATTATCAATTAGGTAATCCTCCTTTACAGTTGGAAAAATTAATTAAAAGTTGAGATTGGCGTGGTATTAAATAAAAAATGATTTCGCACCATCTTTTGTACTCAATCAAAGATTCGTAGATGAATGTAAGTGTGAACATGAATAAAGGCTGATAAATATTATAAATGCAGTCAAAACAAGGTATCATAGGCCGTTTTAAAAAATTATGACCTGGAGACGCCTTAAGTGGATCGACCGACTATTAGCCCTGAATATTTACAGGAAGCAGCTGAAAACTTAACAACAATCCGTGATTATATCCGTTTTGGAGTAACAGCTTTACGTCAATATGATGCCCACTTAGGTCAAGGTACAGAAGACTATTTTGCAGAGAGTTCAGCATTGGTGTTGCAAACACTGTCATTAGACTGGAATGCAGATGCAGAAATTTTAGATGCGAAAGTTTTGCCAAGTGAAGCAGCAGAATTTTTAGCGTTACTTGAGCGTCGTATTAATGAAAAAGTTCCGACCTCTTATTTATTAAATCTGTCTTATTTCTTTGGCAAGCCATTTTATGTGGATGAACGTGTATTGATTCCGCGCTCACCGATTGCAGAACTCATTGAAAACCGTTTTGCGCCTTATTGCCTAGGTGAAAATGGTGAAATGGGCGCAGCGGTGAATAACTTACCAGAAAATCCAAATCCGAAAACACCACAACGTATTTTAGATATGTGTACGGGTTCAGGTTGTATCGCGATTGCTTTGGCCTATGCATTTCCTGATTCAGAAGTGGATGCGACAGATTTGTCTAAAGACGCTCTGGAAGTGGCGCAAATTAATTGCGAACACCACAACAAGCAATATCAAGTGGCATTACTTGAATCTGATTTATTTGCAAAAATTCCCGCTGAAAATCAATATGATTTGATCGTGTCAAATCCACCGTATGTGGATGCAGAAGACATGGCAGATTTACCAGAAGAATTCCATCATGAACCAGAAATGGCATTGGCTGCAGGTCAAGACGGTTTAGACCTTGTGCGTAAAATGTTGGCACAAGCTGCGGACTACCTGACTGAAGATGGCTTAATCGTGATTGAAGTGGGTAACTCTGAATGGGCAATGCGTCAAAACTTCAATACAGTTGATTTCTACTGGTTACAGTTCCAAAAAGGTGGCACAGGAATCTTCGCATTAACCGCTGCTCAGTGCCGCGAATACCGCGATTTATTCATTCAATCTATTCAAGCATAAGGAGTCGTTTGACATGGCAGGTAATAGTATAGGGCAACTCTTCCGTGTAACGACTTGTGGCGAATCTCATGGCGTTGGCCTGATGGCGATCGTGGATGGGGTTCCACCAGGGATTGAACTGTCTGAAGCAGATTTGCAAAAAGATTTAGACCGTCGTAAGCCGGGTACATCTAAGTTTGCAACACAGCGCAAAGAACCTGATGAAGTTGAAATTATTTCGGGTGTATTTGAAGGTAAAACGACGGGAACATCGATTGGTCTTTTGATTCGTAATACGGATCAAAAATCCAAAGATTATGGCAATATTGCCCAAACTTTCCGTCCAGGTCATGCAGACTATACTTATACGCAAAAGTATGGTTTCCGTGATTACCGCGGTGGTGGTCGTTCGAGTGCTCGTGAAACAGCGATGCGTGTTGCCGCGGGAGCGATTGCTAAAAAATTTTTATTTGAGAAATTTGGCATCGAAATTCGTGGTCATGTAACCCAAATTGGTACTGAAAAAGCGGAAAAATTGGATTGGAATGAAGTTCCAAATAATCCATTCTTCTGTGGTGATGCCGACGCTGTACCACGTTTTGAAGCACTTGTAACTTCACTTCGTGAGCAAGGCACAAGCTGCGGTGCAAAACTTGAAATTATTGCGTCTCAAGTACCCGTGGGCTGGGGTGAGCCTGTATTTGATCGTTTAGATGCAGATATTGCGCATGCGATGATGTCGATCAATGCGGTGAAAGGTGTTGAAATTGGCGATGGTTTTGGCGTAGCCGAACAATTTGGTCATCAAACTCGTGATGAACTCACTACAGATGGTTTCTTAGCCAACCATGCCGGTGGTATCTTGGGTGGTATTTCAAGTGGTCAAGACATTCGTGTAGCGATTGCATTAAAGCCAACAGCTTCAATCACGACACCGGGTAAAACCATTACGATTGATCGTGAAGATACTGATGTACTTACGAAAGGTCGCCATGACCCATGTGTAGGTGTGCGTGCGACACCGATTGCAGAAGCAATGCTTGCGATTGTGTTAATGGACCATTTTATGCGTAACCGTGCGCAAAATGCGGATGTCGTTGCACCGTTTGCACCGATTGAACCCAAGTGAGGTAACAAAGCACGGCTTTGTCTCGAATTTGATAAATAAACAGCATCAAAAAAGACCAAACGCCAGTTTGGTCTTTTTTTGAAATTAATCTAATTTTATACGTTTTGTCTTAGTTTGATATTTAAGCTATTTTTTTGAAAAATCAATGATTTATTTTAGGGTTTAGATCTGGCTGAGTTTCTCTAAAATTCTAGCTTTTGACTGATCTATTAAATTCGGATTGGTCGTTTTTGAAAGTTGTTCACGCGGCTTTTCACCTAAAAAATATTTGATCCGTTCAGCATTTGCGCCTGAAGGATGTGGAAAACCATCTAAGATTTGATTGCTATTTAAATAGCCTAGGTTTTTAATATAGTGGAGGACTTCATTCACACCTTTACCCAGTGGAATATAAAGCGCATTTGGTAATTGTCGCACCATTGGAATAAAATAGTCGTGGATATGCTGTCTGAGAAAATCATTTTTCAGCATGGCGGGTGCTGAGCCAGCATAATTTTTCCCTTTATTTAAAATACATTGCTGTAATACTGAAGACATTTGCACCATTTCTCGATGTTCGGTAAAGAGTTGTTGTGTCGTTTCGATACCTAAATGCTGCTGTAAGCCAACATGATCAAGCAATTGGGTCAGATTTTTACGAATCGGTCCGCTAAAAGCGCCGCTATTTTTCGCTTGTTGAAGCACTAATTCCTCAGACAAATCTTGACGCAAGGCTTGTTGTGCAGCAATCAAAGCATTTCTCTATTGCTGTTGGCCTGGACAGATACCGACAATCACGAGTTTAGCTTGCAGATTGACGTGTTCAAATGGTGCATAAAAACTTTGTAGTTCTTGATCTGCATTAATAAGCAGTAAATTACTCTGGGTTAATTCCTCAATACTGTGTGAACGAATTTTTTCAGCATAATTTGAGAAGCTTACAACTTTGGACATGATGAAGGATCAATGACATTTATCTGGATGTTTTATTTTAGCGTGTATTGAATCAGATCAATAGTTTATCGCTAAAACGATGATCCAGATATCAGACTTTTATTTTAAGCAGATTATAAAAATTAACAATATTGACTCAACTAGGACTTGTATTTTGGTATAAAAATTGCTCATATCAAGTAAGGCACAATGATATTTATGGTATGGCCGAATAAAAAATGAATCGATGGTTGCAGGAGAGAAGCACACGATGTGCTCGCCGAAGGAGCAAGTTCCCCCAGGAAACTCTCAGGCAAAAGGACTGTAATCATCTCGAAAATCTGGAGAGAAGTAAGCTGGACTTACTCACCGAAGGGGAAGGTTAATTGCCAGTTTCGCATTTAACCAAAGCTCTCAGGTATCAATGACAGATGGGGCGAATATAGGAATAATGATTCCAAGGAGCCTATATGTGTCATATTGTTGTGATTGGTGCAGGAATTACAGGGGTGACCACGGCCTATGAACTGGGGCTGTTGGGTTATAAAGTTACGGTAGTGGATAAACATTTATATCCTGCCATGGAAACCTCATTTGCCAATGGCGGACAGCTTTCTGCTTGTAATGCTGAAGTGTGGAACCAAAAAGCGACGGTGCTTAAAGGCATAAAATGGATGTCACAAAAGTCAGCACCCTTATTGCTTAATCCAAGTTTTAATATACATAAATACTCGTGGTTATTTGAGTTTATGGGCAATATTAAAAATTATCGTGAAAATACCCATGAAACAGTAAGGCTAGCATTGATGGCGCGTCAGCGTTTATTTGAAATTGCTGAACATGAGCAGCTGCAATTCGATTTAGAGAAACGGGGAATTTTACATTTTTTCCATAATAAGTACGATTATGATGTTGCTACTCAAGTGAATGTCATGCTGTGCGAAGGTGGGCTTGAGCGCCATCCAGTGACCTTGTCCGAAATTCGTGACATTGAACCAAGTTTAACAGGCGATTATTACGGGGGATTTTATTGCCCGGGTGATGCAACAGGGGATATTCATAAATTTACCACGCAGCTTGCCAAAGCAACGGAACGTTATGATGTGAAATATATGTGGGGATTGGAAGTCACAGATTTTGAACATCATGTTGAGGGAGTAAATATTCATTTGAAGCCAAGTGCGGAGAATATGGAAATCTTAACGTCTGATACTAATGTGTTGAAAGCGGATGCAGTCGTCGTTTGCGGTGGCGTGGGGAGTTATGAGTTGGCCAATAAACTCGGAGATCGTATCAATGTCTATCCAGTGAAAGGATATTCCATCACGATTAATTTAAATGATGAACAAAGTCAGGCAAATGCTCCATGGGTGAGCTTACTAGATGAAAGTGCCAAAATTGTGACGTCGAGACTTGGTGCAGATCGCCTTCGTGTTGCAGGAACGGCAGAGTTTAATGGCTATAACCGTGATATACGTGCTGATCGCATTCAGCCTTTAATTGACTGGTCTAATCGTAATTTTAATTTATCGACTGAACATGTGGTGCCTTGGGCAGGCTTACGTCCAATGATGCCAAATATGATGCCTGTGGTTAATGCAGGTAAACGTAACCATATTTTCTATAACACAGGGCATGGGCATTTAGGCTGGACTTTATCTGCAGCAACCGCGGCAATTATTAGCCAAAAAGTTTTGCAGTCACATCCAGTTTAATATTGTTAATACTAACCCCAGTTACGGATAAGCCAAAGATTTAATCACATGAATTTTAGGCTTATTCTTTTGGCAAAGTTGATACGCAC
>NZ_JBLZXR010000103.1:0-19574 GCF_050285345.1 Acinetobacter sp. | reverse complement strand
ATGTTTAGTTCGTCTGATCACAGATACGTTATAAAGTATTTTAATACTTTTTTGAATCCGTCAATGCGTAAGTCCTATAAATAATAGAATTATAATTAAAAAAGAAGAAACTACAGCGCAAAAAAGCCCGAGCCCAGCTCGGGCTTTTTTTTATTCAGTAAATTTTTACCGTTTGGTTTGTATGGAAACTGGCAAAATATATCAGAAATAGTGTTTTGAAAAGGAATGAGGGTGGATTGCAAAGACATTCGAAATGATTAGCTTTGCGGCAAAACGGTCGATTTTTAAAGTCAGTATTTTAATCGGAAATGATGCACAGCCCAGTGACCATTTTGAGGATAAAAAACAGCGAGCAACTGGTTATCTCTTTTTGCAATTTGACCAATTTTCCCTTACTATAATGCACTTGCTGTAGTGATGCACGGCAGTCGACTGATTTATCAGTGGATTCGTATCAAATTTTTAACTTTTAAGCATCTCGGAGAAATCGAATGGCTTTAACAAACGCAGATCGCGCAGAGATCATCGCTAAATTTGCTCGCGCTGAAAACGACACTGGCTCACCAGAAGTTCAAGTAGCTCTTTTGACTGCTCAAATCAATGACTTACAAGGTCACTTCAAAGAGCACAAACACGACCACCATAGCCGTCGCGGTCTTATCCGTATGGTTAACCAACGTCGTAAGCTTCTTGACTACCTTAAAGGTAAAGACACTAGTCGTTACAGCGCATTGATTGCTGCTTTAGGTTTACGTCGTTAATTCGATTTAAACTTTTATTTTCGGGCTATTGCATGCGAAGTGCCGTATTACTGAAAACTAAAGTCTATCCAGCCTTGGTTGGATAATAGGGAAGGGGCGATGATTCGCTCCTTCTTTGTGTCTTAAATAAGTATTTTACTTATTTTATTCTGTGTATTTTCATTGTCTGGTGAGGTCGGCTTCTAAGCTTTGTCATTTAAAACTTTGTTGTGAATGCCAAACCTTAGGGGTCTCCACTAGAATAATTGTTCACAAGAACTAGGAAAAAATAAAACATGTCGATGTTTAATATTATTCGTAAAGAATTCCAATACGGTCAACACAATGTTGTGTTAGAAACCGGTCGCGTTGCACGTCAAGCAAATACCGTTGTGATCACAATGGGTGGCGTACAAGTCCTTGTTGCTGTAGTTGCTCAACCAAAAGCAAAAGCAGGTCAAGACTTTTTCCCATTGACTGTTAACTACCAAGAAAAACAATATGCTGCGGGTCGTATCCCAGGTGGTTATGGTAAACGCGAAGGCCGTGCGTCTGAAGCTGAAACTTTAATTTCACGCTTAATTGACCGTCCAATTCGTCCGTTGTTCCCAGAAGGTTATTTCAACGAAATCCAAGTAACGGCAACCGTTATTTCTTCTGACAAAACTATGGATGCTGACATTGCTGCAATGCTGGGTACATCTGCTGCATTATCAATTGCAGGTACACCGTTCCGTGGTCCTATTGGTGGTGCACGCGTTGGTTTAATCAACGGTGAATACATCCTGAACCCGAACCTTGAGCAATTGAAAGAATCTGACCTTGACCTTGTGGTTGCAGGTACAGAAGCTGCGGTATTGATGGTTGAGTCTGAAGCAAAAGAGCTTTCTGAAGACCAAATGCTCGGTGCAGTATTGTTCGGTCATGACGAAATGCAAATTGCGATTCAAGCAATCAAAGAGTTTGCTGCTGCAGCGGGTGCGGTTGAATCAACTTGGGTTGCGCCAGTTAAAAATGAAGAGCTTCTTGGAAAACTTAAAGCAGCATTCGAAGCAAAAATCTCTGAAGCGTACACCATTGCAGTTAAGCAAGATCGCTATGCTGCACTGGATGAACTTTATGCAGAAGCTGTTGCTCAATTCGTTCCAGAAAATGACGAAACAGGCATTGCTGATGAAGTGAACGAATTATTCGAAGACCTCAAATACCGTACCGTACGTGACAACATTTTGTCTGGTAAACCACGTATTGATGGTCGTGACACCAAAACTGTTCGTGCAATCGACGTACAAGTGGGCGTGTTAGATCGTGCTCACGGTTCTGCATTGTTCACACGTGGTGAAACTCAAGCGTTGGTAACAACAACTTTGGGTAATACACGTGATGCGTTAATGGTGGATACCCTTGCTGGGACTAAAACTGATAACTTCATGTTGCACTACAACTTCCCTGCATACTCTGTAGGTGAAACAGGTCGTGAATCTGGTCCTAAACGTCGTGAAATCGGTCACGGTCGTCTAGCGCGTCGTGGTGTGCAAGCAGTTCTTCCTGCGGCTGACCGCTTCCCGTACGTAATCCGTATTGTATCTGACATCACTGAATCAAACGGTTCATCTTCAATGGCTTCTGTATGTGGTGCTTCATTATCACTGATGGATGCAGGTGTTCCATTGAAAGCGCCAGTTGCAGGTATCGCAATGGGTCTAGTGAAAGAAGGTGAGCGTTTCGCAGTTCTTTCTGACATCTTGGGTGACGAAGACCACCTTGGCGACATGGACTTTAAAGTAGCAGGTTCTGCAAACGGTATTACTGCACTTCAAATGGACATCAAGATCGAAGGTATTACTGAAGAGATCATGGAGTCTGCATTGAACCAAGCGTATGCGGGTCGTATGCACATCTTGAATGAAATGAACCAAGTGATTTCACGCGCTCGTCCTGAAATCTCGATGCATGCACCGACATTCCAAGTGATTAACATCAACCCTGACAAGATCCGTGACGTGATTGGTAAAGGTGGTGCAACCATTCGTGCGATCACTGAAGAAACTAAAGCGGCAATTGATATCGAAGATAACGGTACAGTTCGCGTATTTGGTGAAACTAAAGCAGCTGCTTCTGCTGCTGTTGCAAAAATCCAAGCACTAACTGCTGAAATCGAACCAGGTACAATTTACACGGGTAAAGTGATTCGTATCGTTGAATTTGGTGCGTTCGTAAACATCCTTCCAGGTACTGATGGTTTACTTCACATCTCTCAAATTTCAAATGAACGTATTGCCAACGTTTCAGATGTGTTGTCTGAAGGTCAAGAAATCAAAGTTCAGGTTGCTGACGTTGATAACCGTGGCCGTATCAAATTAACCATGAAAGACATCGAACAAGTTTAATTGTTTGAGGATTTACAGGGCTTCGGTCCTGTAAATTTAGTCTAAAAGCCCTGAGCATTCCCAAAGATAAACTTTGACTTGCTTGGGGCTTTTTTTATGGCATGATGCAAATGGAGCAACAATAAAAATGAGTCATGCAAAGCTATTATTTTTTTCAACATCCGACTGCATCGCATATCTATGTACAAAATCAAGCACAGCTAGATCAAGAGCAGGAAGAGCCTGAATTTATCTGGATTGATTGTACGCGTGAAGATGTGGTGAATCGTCCTGAAGCATGGCAAGAGGAAATTTTTGCGCTTTGCCAATTACGTGTCAATGAATACCATCTGCGCGATATTTTAAATCTAGAACATCCTTGTGTGTTTGATACTTTGGAAGATTACGACCTACTAATTTTCCGTAAAATAGTTACACCGGATGATCAAATCATTGCAGGCGAGAAAGCCTTAGAAAAACATGAACGTGTCTTTGGTTTAGCCACCACGCCGATTAGCTTTTTGCTGACACCACAAGTGCTGATTACTGTGCGCGAGCGCGGCAATAAAGCCATTGAAAGTTATCTTCAACGGATTGAAACCTTAATTCAACGACCGATTGATGAGCAGAGTAAACCAAGAAAATTAGCCACCACGCCATTCGATCTGTCCCTGCGCTTATTGAACAATATGGTGGATGGGTATTTAGATTTACGTGTACCGTTGACACGCCGCGTTGAATTTTGGCAACAGGAATTGTTGCAAGGGCATCGACGTTTTACCAAGTGGCATCAGTTGTTGCAAGAAAATATGGCTTTCCAACAAGTGGAAAATCTGTGTGAAGAACAAATTGATGCGCTACAAGAACTGCGAGATGAAGTTGTGGATAATTACTCGCATCTTAAAGGAAAAAAACGTAGCGAGAAGCAGGATATTATGTTGATCAGAGTCGATGACCTGACCAACCATATCGAGCGCATTCAAAAACATACCACCCGTTTACGCAGCGCAGTACAAGCCGCCATAGATCTGCATTTTTCAGCAGTGGCCAACCAAACCAATGAAAACATGCGTATTTTAGCCATTATTACCGCTATTTTCGCACCATTGACTTTGCTGACTGGAGTTTACGGCATGAACTTTGAGTTTATCCCAGGGCTGAAAGCACCAACCGGGTTTTGGATTATGCTCGGTATTATGTTGGTGACCACGATTATGCTGGTTTACTATTTTTACCGCCGCCATTTGGTCGGGCGTGGAGAGAAAAGTGTCATTGATATGTTAGCACAGCAACATAGTGATCAGCATATGAACCTATTTTGGTTTATGGACTATGAGCCAATTAAGCAAACCGTGAAGGGAACAGTTAAAGGTACTGTCAAAACCATGAAAGAAATTGAAAAATTGACCAAACTTAAATAAGGTGTTGTTGTGGTACTGTGTTGTTGGGAGCGGTATCGTTTTTTGAAAGTGCGAGAAAATTTTGAGCAGTGTAGTATTCTCTATTTTAGAAATAAGATGAGCTACAGATTAAATGAATCTATAGAAATGCCAAGTCGCGAAGCCATTTAATATCGACATGCAGTACACCACGTTGACCATTTACCTATTGATTGAGAAGACTCTTCTTGAGAAATGGATCAGCAGGTGTACCACATAGAACCAACATCATCTAAGAGTCTCTACCTGTTCACCTATGCAAAATTTAGCTGATTTCGTCATTGGCTGAACCTTTGAGTAAGCGGTAAATTTCATCCTTAAGCTTTAATTTTTTACGCTTAATGCTTTCGATATCACCGTTGTGTTGATTGACCGGATTAAGTTCAAGCTGGATAATTTCTCGATCTAACGCATCATGTTCTTCAAAGATTCGAGCAAAATGCGGATTTTCATCGCGCAATTGAAGTACTAAATCTCGATATTCTGGAAACATGTTTTTGACTTTTTTATTGCAATCTTTGGTTTTCATGGTTGTCGATAATTCTCTCTACTAGAAAAAGAAAGAACGCCCTGCAATGCAGAGCGCCCACGAATCAATTAGTGTGTATGAAAGTGTTGTTGTTTGACTTGATGACGTAATTGTTGCACTTCATCAATCAGATCTAACATCATTGCGACCGCGGTAAAACTGGCATCGAAATCCCGTTGCAGGCGATAAGCGCGTCGGGCGCGGGAAATGTCATCACCAAAAAATTGATGAATGCGATCTTCAGAACGACTGGGTAAAATATCGTATTCGAGGAGTTGTAAGACCCATTCCGGGCTTTGCCCACAGGCAGCCGCAAAGTGTTGCAGATCAAAACTACTTTTTTCGTCAACGATCTCAGTCTGTTTGCAACCGTCACAGACAATTTCAAGATAATGTATTGTTGTCATGGCGCTCTCCTTAAGACTGTCTTGGGTTAAAGGACTCGAAGGCTTGAGCAAAGGTGTTATAGGCGTGTTGCTCGACCTCAGTATTTGCTGGTGGTATTACTACATTTAAAATCAGGTATAGGTGGCCGGGTGTTTTATTTGGTATCCCTTTGTCTTTTAATCGTAGCTGTTGACCCGTACGGGCATTTTTAGGAATTTGTAGTTCAAGAGTTTTTCCGTCCGGTGTGGTAAATGCAATTTTTTGTCCAAGCGCAGCTTCCCATGGGCTGATGTTTAATTGCTGATAGATATCTGCGCCTTCGACCCAAAGCTGTTCAGTTTGTTTATATAAAATTTCAATATACAAGTCACCTGCTGCACCACCGTTAAAGCCGGCTTGGCCTTGACCAGATAAACGAATCTGTTGACCGGATTTCATGCCCGCGGGGATTTTCACTTGTAAGGTTTTACGTTGAACCTCAGGTTCGCCATAGATATTTAAAGTCGGAATCTGCAAGGTAATATTTTGCGTCGCACCGTGAAAGGCAATATCAACATCTACGGTTAAGTTGGCGTGTTGGTCTTCACCACGAAAGCTTTTGGCTTGGCGGTTGGCGCGTTGATATTGATAGTCAGCACCACCAAAACCTTGACCAAAACGCCCAAATAAATCTTCAAAACCACTAAAATCCGAATGTTGGCCTTGAGCGCCGCCTTGGCGATAAAACTGCGATTGATCAAAACCACTGTGTTTGCCATCACCAAACTCGCCAAAGCCTTGCGGATGATCAAGCTCAAAATCATATTGTTTTTTCTTTTCGGCATCACTCAGTGTGTCATAGGCAACGTTAATTTCTTGCATACGTGCTTCTGCATCAGCTTCCTTGCTAATGTCAGGATGATATTTTCGAGCCAATTTACGATAGGCTTTTTTAATTTGATCTGCCGATGCATCTCGGGAAATACCGAGGCTTTGATAATGATTATTCGACATACTCTCTTGTATAAATATTGATCATGTTTGATTCAATATAAGCGGGTTCATCAAACTGTAATAGTCTGAATGTGCAGCTTATTGTTTCAAAACATGACAATAAAAAAGCCCCGTGGAGGGGCTTTGAATAACATTAGTAAAATCAGTATTTTATCCAAGTAACACTACGTCCAATCACGGAAACCCCGACATAGCCGCGTAAAGTTAAATGCTTACCTGAAGCGCTGAGCCTTGCTTTGCCTTTATAAATTTTTCCACCAATCGGGTCGAGGACTTTGCCGTTTTGGAATTCACGTGGATTGTGAGGATTTTGTTTGAAATCCCAAATAAAGGGTAAACCAAGGAAAGGCTTATTTTTCAACTGACCCGGACAATTTGAACAAATCCCCATTTTTTCAGTGCCCGGAACATTGCGTGTTGCCACAATAACTCCTTCATAACTCCCATCGGGCTTTTTACGAATTTCTACATCGGCACGTGAATAGCCAGTTCGGTCATCGACGGTTTTCCATTTACCGATCAGGGGATCAGTTTCAGCTGCAATTGACAATCCTGACAAAGCACTCAGCAATAACCCAGCTAAAAATTGTTTATAAATATTTTTCATTTCATCCCCTGAACATTCAGAATAATTTTTTTAGAGTAAGTTGCCTAATTTATATAGAAGTTCCTATAAAATCAATGTGATACTTTGTGATTAAGTTGGCATTTTTATAATATTTATGGCAGTAAGATGGAGTTTTTGCTCTAATTTTTTGCTTTAAAAAAGGCCTTCACATTGAAAGGCCTATGATTTAGTTTTTAACCCATGTGACATTTCGGCCAATCGAAGCACCATCTAAACGGCCATGAATAATTAAATGTTTTCCATTATTCATGAGGCGTGCACGTGCGTTGTAATGTTGTCCTGATTTGGGGTCAAGTATGACACCACCGACAAATTCATTGGCTTTGTTGGGATTTGCTATAAGGCCGGTCATGGTGGTGAGTCCAATGAAGGGTTTATTTTTTTGTGCTCCCGTACAATGTGAGCAAATTTCAGATGTTGTTGCGCCGGGTACGGTACGGGTACTGACAATTGTGGCGCTATAGTGATTGTCTTTATCTTTACGAATCACCACGTCGGAAAGTGAATATCCTGTGCGGTCATCAATGGTTTTCCATGTACCGACTAAAGGGTCACCCGCCGCAAAGCTCAGTGTTGTAGTGAGCGTTAAAAGGAGTCCAGAGAGAAGTTTTGCCGTCATAAAGATTGCCCTTTTGGGAGGAAAAGAAGGCTATTGAAGATCAATAGGCATAAAAATATTATGGGATTAATATAGCCTGAAAAAAGATGAATATTCCAATGATTTTTATAAGAAAGTTATTTATTTTTAATATGAAAGTGAGGATTGAGTCACGGATTTTGCATGAATGTGGAAGGTATTCATACAAGCAAATTGGTCGGGATTTTGAAATAGGTCGTCTTGTATTTGGGTATGCAGGCAATGATGAATTCTTCTGGAGTGAATTGCATCATTGCTATGTCGGTGGTTTATTCAGATTTATTCGATACGAATCCAAGAGACCGTACGGCCGAGTAAAGTGCTGCCCACATAACCGCGTAAAGTCAGGGGACATTCCCGCGTGCATTCAACTGGCCCTTGCCTTGGTAAGTGTTGCCTGAAAGTGGGTCGATGACTTTGCCATCGATATATTGGTTGTTTTGCCAGCATTGAGTTTAAAGCCAGATAAAATCGGTAAGCCGACCAGTGGGGCATTTTTAAGTTGACCTTCGCATTTTCCACAGGTGGTTATGGCTTCTCGATTTGGTATAGCATGTACTTTGATAATTTTACCGCTGTACGTTCTATCTTTAAGCTTAGTGATGAGGACTTCTGCACGTGCATAGCCAGTTTTATCATCAATGGTTTTCCATTTGCCAGCTAAGTCAGCAGCGTACACATTCAAAGCACTGGCAAAGCCAAGACAAAGGAAGAGTGCGCCTATTTTTATATCCATATTTTATCCAGTTTTTACATTATTTTTTATTTGAAAATAAAGCATTAATAATTGTTTGGATTTTATTTTCAGCGTGATTTTACAAGAATAGATCGAGAAGACAAGTGTGACTCATCGTCTCCTGTATTTTAGTGTGAACACTGCTACAGATTTGAATTAGCATATTGATGCCGACATACAAAAAGCATCCCGAAGGATGCTTGAAACTCTGATTTAAATGACATTAGCCAATTTTCTAGTAAGTCATTTTAGTTCGATTAACTCAGATGTTGACCAAATAATGATAAGGCTTCTTCCGCAGTAAAGGTGTATTTGGCATTACAGAACTGGCAATCCATTTCAATTGGATTTTGATGTTCTAGCGTTTCACGCACCGCGCTGACCCCAATTTGCTCCAATGCAATAGCACAACGCTCTTTTGAGCAGGTACAGCCAAATTTTAACTCTTCGAGCTCAGGCAGTCGAACATCTTCTTCATTGTACAAGCGATATAGAATTTCGTTGGCTGCCAGTGATGTTAACTCATCAGCTTTTAATGTTTCCGTCAACATGGTCAAACGTGGCCATAAGTCTTCATCGACACGGCGTTGTTCTTCTTCACTGTTACGTGGAAGTAGTTGAATCAGTAAACCCCCTGTACGTTGGGTATTGCTAGCAAGAACAATGCGCGTTGGAATTTGAGCAGACAGGTCATAATACTGCATCAAACATCCAGCCAAGGTCGGTTTATCTAAAGGTACAATCCCTTGATAACGCTCACCGAATTCAGGCTCGATATTAATAAATAAAACAGGGTTAACCAATGAAGTTAGCACCGTACTGCTGTCTTCTGCCGCTTGGAAACGTGGATCTTCTTCGTAGTCAGCCAAGCCACGAATTTCACCCAAATGGTTACATTCAGCCATCGCCCATTTAAAGGTGCCCGCTGCCTGAATTTGTAAACTAATGCGACCTTTAATTTTTAAGGTACTCGCCAAAAGAGCTGTAGCGCTCAGCATTTCACCCAATAAAATTTGTACCGCAGGGGCATAGTCACGCTGCGCAAGAATTGTTTTTAGGGTTTCTTCGAGATGTACCACTTCACCACGGACAGGGCTATCTTCGATAAAAAAGCGTTGGCGTAAATCAGACATAAAATTCTCCATAACCCTGCATTAATGGTGACGATATTGTAAAACACAAGTCATTCATTATCATCTCTTGTTACGTCAATGCGGTGGCGTTGTAAGCTGCGTTGTAGGTCGACACCTGTAGGTTTTTCACGTGCTTGCGCATCACTTTCAAATAAATGCTCAAGTTCAGCCAAAGCGTTACGATGTGTTTCGTAAACTTTCTGTTCATCGGTATAGATTTGCTGCTGTTGCGCCAAGAGTTTTTCATCATAGTCACGAAATAGCTCAATGCTTTTATAGGCATCTTCATCGCTAATACCTAAGTCACACAGCATGTGATAAGCCATACCGAGTGAGGACAAATAGGTTTCACGCCAAATATGCTCAATGCCTAAATCACGTAATAAATGTACTTGATGACGATCTCGCGCACGTACCAAAAGTTTTAGGTTGGGGTAGTTCAAGCGTATATGCCGCGCCACATTGATCGAGTCTTCAATATCATCAATGGCCAGTACAAACACTTTGGCCTGTTCAATACCTGCTGCACGTAAAATGTCAGGTTGGGTGGCATCGCCATAATACAGCTGCCCGCCATAATTACGCACAAAATCAACTTTATCTAAATTGCTGTCAATGGCGGTAAAAGAAAGATGCTGTAAATGCGCAACACGGGCAATGATTTGTCCAAAACGACCAAAACCGGCAATGATCACGGGATTGTGTTCATCCGGAATATCATCATATTCGGGAAGATTTTTTGGGCTAAAACGCGGCAAAATTTGCGCTTGCATTAGCCAATATAGGAATGGTGTCAGCACCATCGACAGCGTGACGATGAGAGTGATCGGCTCAAGCACCGCTTGCTGTACCACATTTTCACTTTTGGCAACGGCAAGAACCACAAAAGCAAATTCCCCACCTTGTGCCAAACAAGTGGCCAATAACAGACTATTGTGCCATGAGTTTTTGAGATAACGCGCAATCGCGGTTAAGGAGATCATTTTGATCAGCAGTAGAGTCAAAGCACCACCGATAATGAACCAAGGCATGTCCACAAACAGTGAGAGTTCGGTGGTCATGCCAACGGTCATAAAGAACAGACCAAGTAATAAGCCTTTGAAGGGTGCAATACTGGCTTCCAATTCATGCCGAAATTCCGAGTCGGCTAACAGTACCCCAGTTAAAAATGCACCAAGGGTGGTGCTGATTCCGAGCACGTCCATCAGACCAACGACCGCCAACACAATAAATAGACCTACAGCAGTAATCAGTTCATGTGCACCACTTTTTGCCACAAAACGGAAAAAGGGGCGCATCAGATAACGACTAAATAAAAACAATCCGGTAAAGGTGGCCACGATTGCAGCAAAGTAAGCAATACCATGATGGGAGGAGTCCGTACCTGCAAGCAGAGGAATCACGGCAATTAACGGAATGGCCGCCATGTCCTGAAACAGCAAAATAGAAAAAGACTGCTGTCCATAGGTGGTGTTGAGTTGTTGTTTCTCATTCAACATCTGCAAGACAAACGCGGTTGACGACAGGGCTAAGGCAAAACCAATCACCACGCTCGCTGCAATGCCTTGTTGTAAAGCAAAAAAACACACCAGTGCGAGAATCAGACCGGTAATCCCGACTTGTAGGCTGCCCATACCAAAAATGGCGCTACGCATATCCCACAGACGCTGCGGACGTAACTCCAGTCCAATCAAAAACATCAGCAGAATCACGCCAAATTCAGCCAGTTCCTGAATGGCTTCAGGGTCACTGGCAATGTTAAATACGCTAGGTCCTAGTAGTATTCCTGTAAACAGATATCCCAATACAGTGGCAATCCCCAAGCGCTTGAGTAAGGGAACAAGCAATAAGGAAGCGCCGAGAAAAATTGTGATCTGTAACAGTAGTGACATTTACCCGTCCTAGAGTCGTGTGTATGGGCGAATTTTAAGTTCAGTATGACTGATTTTTCAGGATCAATTGTACGCGTTTAACTGAGTTCCTGGGGGTCGATATCCAGACTGAGCTTCATACTCGATGGCTTGGTCTGCAAGAGATTTTGCCACCAATGGCGAATAAAATAATGCAGGCGTGCGCGGTCGGCAGACAGGAGTACCATATGTGATTGGTAGCGTCCGGCCTTACGTTCCATTGGTGCTGGAATCGGCCCCCAAATATCAATGCTATTTTCAGAGTCCTGACGCAGTAATTGAGCATGTTGCTGTAAAAATTCAGTATTTTGCTTTTGGTCTTTAGATTCACAGCGAATTAAAGCCGCATAACGAAATGGTGGCATTTGTGCCATTTCTCGCTCTCTCATGGTTTGCTTGGCAAACTGACGATAGTCCTCATTGACCAAGGTATTCAGCAAAGGATGTTCGGGTCTTAAGGTCTGTAAGAAAACATCGCCTTTATGTTCACCGCGTCCTGCACGCCCTGTGACTTGGACAATCAATTGTGCCGTGCGTTCAATGGCACGAAAATCGACACTGAGTAAGCCTGAGTCGATATCTAAAATCGCTACAAGGGTGACATAGGGAAAATGATGTCCCTTAGCCAGCATTTGCGTACCGAGTAAAATTGCCGGCTCACTTTTCTGAATTTTATCGTAAATTTTTTGCCAACTGCCGACCCGACTAGTGGAATCACGGTCGACGCGAATTACCTCATGATGAGGAAAAAGCTCATTGAGACTTTCTTCCACTTTGGCCGTACCCATACCCAGTGATTTAAGTTCTTGATGCTGACACTGTGGACATTGATCCGGCATACGATGGATCGTACCACAATGATGACAATGTAAATGCTGATACGGCGTGTGATGCACGGTAAAGTTAGCATCACAATGCGGGCATTTGGCTTGCCAAGCACAGCTTTCGCAAATCAGCACAGGGGCATAACCGCGTCGGTTTAAAAACACCAAAACCTGTTCTTTCTTTTCCAGTCGCTTACGCATTTCACCAATGAGCAGCTGACTGATGCCGTGCTGTTTCTGCGCCACTTTTAAATCTAAAATATGGATTTTAGGCATGACCGCCGTTCCGGCACGCTGATTCAGTTCTAAAACGGTCATTTTACCTTGCTTGACCAAGGCATAGCTTTCGATGCTAGGCGTGGCAGTGCCGAGCACCACAGGGCATTGTTCTAAATGACCACGATACAGGGCTACATCTCGCGCATGATAGCGAAAGCCTTCTTGTTGCTTGAATGAGAGATCATGTTCTTCATCCAAGACAATCAAGCCCAAATTCGGTAAAGGCGTATAAATCGCAGAGCGTGTGCCCAAAATAATCGAGGCTTTACCGGTTTGTGCAGCTTGCCAAGCCTGCATGCGCTTTGAGTCATTCAGACCTGAATGTAGCAGTGCAATATGACAATGAAAACGTGACTGGAAACGGCTAATGGTTTGTGGCGTCAGTCCAATTTCAGGAACCAGTACCAGTACCTGTTTTCCTTGCTTCAGCACCTCTTGCATGATTTGCAAATACACTTCGGTTTTACCACTACCTGTAAGACCGTCGAGTAAAAAGGCCTGATATTTTTTACGGGCTTTGAGGACCGCGTCGATGGCTTTTTTCTGGTCACTATTGGCGGTTAACGGCATTTGCGCCATGCTCATCTGCATTGGACTAAAATCTTGCGGGGTCAAATCACAGCGGCAAATCCCTTTTTTTTCTAAAGCTTTTAAAGTTGCGGTTTCAACCCCGGCAAGGTTAAGTAAATTTTCACCAGTACCAGTCGGGTGCAATTTTAAAATTTTATAGGCTTCTTGCTGACGTTCAGAGCGTTTAATTTTATCTTCGGCATGTGTATCCAATAAGGTCCACGTGCGAGCCAAGAGGTTGTAAGGTTTTCCTTGGCGTAACAGTGTCGGAATCGCACTGTGCATCACTTCGCCAATCGGAAATTGATAATACTGGGCCGACCATGTCAACAAACTTAAAACTTTCTCATCTAAAATGGCGTGATCATCAAGTAATTCAGTAATGGCTTTGAGCTTGAAACTGGAGTCAACGGGTGCGTCAAGTGCAATTTTTTCGACAATGATGCCAATTAAATTTTGCCGGCCGAAGGAAATAGCAACACGAGCACCGACTTCAGCCTGCTGGTATTGCTCAGGGCTTAAGCTGTAATCAAAGCAGTCGTACAGATAAACTGGAACGGCTACGCGGACACGGTATAAAGGTGAAGAAATGCTCGCTGAAGTTGTCATAAAACGTGGATTAGTTCCTGATTAAATTTCGTCGTGATCGTAAAGAAGTTGTGTTAGAGTGAGCTCATATTTTATATCTATGAATATGAATGATTTTGATGGTCAGACGCAACTGCGCTGATAGAAATATTGGAAAATTAGAGCATTACAATGCCTGCATATCAGTTTATTGCCATAGATGCATCAGGGAAGCAGCAGAAAGGTGTACTTGAGGGTGATTCTGCGCGTCAAATCCGTCAACAGCTCAGAGACCAAGCGCTAATTCCTGTTGCAGTCGATCCGATTGAACAAAAAGATAAACATGCTCAACAGCGTTGGTTTCAAAAAAGCCTAACTGCTTATGATCTGGCCTTATTAACCCGCCAACTTTCGGTACTTGTTGCCGCCTCGATTCCGTTGGAAGAGGCCATTCGTGCCGTGGGCAAGCAAAGTGAAAAAGTCCATGTACAAAATTTATTGATGTCTGTTCGTTCCAAGGTTTTAGAAGGTCATTCTTTGGCCAATGCCCTGCAACAAGGCGGGCGTTTTCCTGAGCTGTATATTGCCACAATTGCTGCGGGTGAGCGTTCGGGTCATCTCGATCTGATTCTTGATCAACTGGCCGATTACACTGAAAACCGTTTTGCTATGCAAAAGAAAGTGCAAGGTGCCATGATCTACCCGATTATTCTGATGCTGATGTCGTTTGGAATTGTTATGGGACTGATGACCTATGTGGTTCCTGACATTGTTAAAACTTTTGACCAGAGCAAAGATGCGTTGCCATGGATTACGGTGGCGCTGATGAAAGCCAGTGATTTTATCCGCTTGGCCTGGCCATTTTTATTGGTGGGCACAGTTGTGGGTATTTTTCTGTTGGTGCGATTCTTACGCACAGCAGCAGGGCATTATGCCTTTGACCGACTCATCTTGAAACTGCCATTATTTTCAAAATTATCCAAAGGGATTAATGCGGCACGTTTTGCCAGTACTTTATCAATTTTGACCAAATCGGGCGTGCCTTTGGTCGATGCTTTAAAAATTGGTGCGGCGGTGAGTAATAACTGGGTGATTCGAGATTCAGTTAACTTGGCAGCAGAGAAAGTCACCGAAGGCGGGAACCTCTCCACCCAATTAGAGCGAAGTGGTTATTTTCCCCCGATGATGGTACAAATGATCAAAAGTGGCGAAAGTTCAGGTGAACTGGATCGTATGCTAGAACGTGCGTCGGCTATGCAGGATCGCGAAGTAACCACATTAATTTCAACTTTACTGGCTTTACTTGAACCGCTGATGTTGGTGTTGATGGCGAGTATTGTGCTGGTGATTGTGATTGCAGTGATGCTGCCAATCGTGAATATGAATAATATGATTTAAGACATTCTAACAAGGGTTCGAACAGAGATTTGTAACATGCAAGTGAAGATCAAAAAGATGAAACAGCAGGGTTTTACTTTAATTGAAGTGATGGTGGTGATCGTTATTTTAGGGGTGTTGGCTGCACTGATTGTCCCAAATGTGATGGGACGTGGTGAAAAGGCCAAAGTAGATACTACCGCTATTACTTTAAAGAGCGTGGCAGGTTCGCTGGATCAATATAAAATGGACAATGGTAAATATCCATCAATGCAGGATGGCGGTTTAAATGCCTTGGTGACGAAACCTGAGTCTGCGAAAAATTGGTTGCCAGGTGGTTATATAAAAGGTGGATATCCAAAAGACAGTTGGGACAATGATATTCAATATGTCATTCCAGGTTCAGAAGGTCGCCCATACGATCTTTATTCATTTGGAGCCGATGGTCAGTCTGGTGGTGAAGAAAATGATGCCGATATTTTTTATAAACACTAATTGAGAATTATTATATATTTGGTATTGATGGAATAAATCACTTCACTTAATAGGTTATCTCTATATTGGGTGAAGTGATAATAAATCTTAATTATAAAATTAATACTAAATTTTTGAATTTCATCACTATTTAATTATGTTGAATATGTGATAGTTATAATAAGAATTATTCCCAATTTTATTGATTACAATTATTGTAAAACATGAATAAATATAGACTTTCTATTTAAATAAAACCGCGCATAATATTCCTTATTGTACTTATTTCGCCATGGAGGATAGTATGAAGGCATTATTATTAACGGATGAAATTAACCAATTTCATTGGTCAATGCTGAAATCTGTTCTTTTGATTTTAAGCATTTTGCCAGTCAGTCAAGGCATGCTTTATTTGTGGCAAAGCACCGAAGGCAGCAGCCAAATTATGGTGGGCTTTTTTGCAATCAGTTTAATGAGTTCTTTGTTGGCCTTAAGTTTTTACTCGGCACTAAAGGCGACCGTTGCAAAATTAAAACCAGAACAAATTTCTGTACTTGAACAGCTCATAATTCGCATCTATCGTTATCTTCCGATGCTGTCACTCGCTGCGATGTTATCTTATCTTGTGACTCAGTTTTAATCAGATATCACGATATTCGTTGAACGATCCCAATTCCTTGAAACCAGAGTTTGCTCTGGTTTTTAATATCTGAGTTTTTATTAAATGGATCCAACTTTTATGATTTTTTGCATTGATACAGAGGTGTCTTTAGGGGAAAACTGCTTTCAAGATTTAAACTGTCATCGTCTCTCAAAAGCGATGAGTAATAAAAAACCGAGCAAGTGCTCGGTTTTTTGATTGCATTTTCAGGATGTATGAATGGATACACATCATCGATTAACGACGGGATTTAAACGACACATCCACTTTACGCGGACGATAAATCCAACCCAGAACCAATAAAAGGAAGGAGAAAATCAATATCGGCCAATCGCTGAGACGGGTATATAGAGTTTCACCTTGCATTGCCGGAAGTTCACCACGCAAGACCGCATCCTTATCCATTGGCGCTTGTTTGACAATATGTCCGGTATGGTCAATAAACGCAGTAATGCCGGTATTGGTTGCACGAATAAACCAGCGGCCATTTTCTTTGGCACGCATTTGTACCATTTGTAAATGTTGATGTGGGCTGGCCGTGCCAGTAAACCAAGCATCATTTGAAATGGTGACAAGGAAATCACTTTGACTGGCATTACGACGGGTTAAATTGGGATAAGCCACTTCATAGCAAATTGCAGCCCCTAAATCATGACCTTTGACCTGTAATGGTTTTTGGTCGTTCGCACCACGTGAAAAACCACTCATGGAGGGGTCATTTTGCAACGCAGGTAACACCCAACTCAACATACCTGATAAAGGAATATATTCACCAAAGGGCACTAAGCGTTGCTTTTTATACAGCCCTGAAGCTTCATCACCAGTTGCCATAATACTGTTGTAATACATCGGGTGATTATTTTGTTGTGATTCGGCTAAATCCCAATAGGGAATCCCTGTGACCCATGCTGTTCCAGTTTTTTGGGCCTGCACATTCATGGCATCCAAAAATGGTTCAATGTCAGTTTGGAACATTGGAATCGAAGATTCTGGCCAGACAATGACATCACGGCCCCACTCAGTACGACTTAAGGTTGCGTATTTTATTAAGGTCTGAGCTTGGTATTCTGTTAACCATTTTAAATCTTGCGGAATATTGCCTTGAATCAAGGAAACAGAGAGTGGCTTGGTATTTTTAGGTTGTACAAATTGCAGTTGAGCAGCGCCCCATGCACCTACAAGTACGATCGCCGAAGGTACAATCCAGATCACACGTCTTCTGAGGATTTCGACCAGTGCACAGGCCAATAAGATGACCACAAATGAAACACCGAAGATCCCGAATAATGGTGCATAGCCATCGAGGAAACGTTCAGTGAAGGCATAGCCTGCAAATAACCATGGAAATCCAGTGAAAACCCAGGTTTTGCTCCATTCAAAGAATACCCAAAGTGGCGCAAAGGTCAGTGGGGTTTCAGGGAAGAAACGGCGGTAAACCCAACTTTGTAATGCGGTAAATAGCCCCATCACCAAGGCCATGATGGCAATCATCAAGACACTTAAGACCGCATTGGTGTCACCATACACATGGATAGAAGTGTAGAGCCAGAATGCGCCGACAAACCACAAGCCTATCCCATAGGCCCAGCCAATCATAAATGCTTGTTTGGGACTGCGTTTACTTAGGCAAGTATAGAGCAGTGCAGGAGATAGAATCGCCAACCACCAATAATGATAAGGTGCCAGTGACAAGCTGAAGATGGCACCTGAAAATAATGCAATTAGCAGCGGATAAATTAATGGAAGCTGTTTTTGTTGTTGTGATGAGTTTAGCAGCTTATTAAAGTAGGTTCTCATTTACGGACAGCTCGGATCAGATGAATAGTACGTGCATCTGCTTCCAAAATGGTAAATTCCCAGTTTTCAAGTTCAATTACTTGTCCTTGTAAATCACTGACCAAACCCATTTCCTGAAGCAGTAAGCCACCGACAGTTTCTACTTCATCGTCAGAAAACTCAGCATCTAAAACATTGTTAAAGTGTTCAATTGGTGTAAGTGCTTGAACTAACCATGTATTGGCGCTAAGTGGATCATCGTCAGGTACAATAAATTGTGCTTCTTCATCAACCTTGTCATGTTCGTCTTCAATTTCACCGACGATTTCTTCCAAAATATCTTCTAAAGTAACCAGTCCTGATGTTGTTCCATATTCATCAATCACCACAGCGATATGGGTTTGAGTATTTTTCAACATACGTAAAACTTGGTCAGAACGGGCACTTTCAGGAACAAACAAAGGTTGGCGCATAAGCGCACGAATATCCACTTTGGTGGTAGGTTCGGTTAAAAATGGCAGCAAATCTTTGGCCAATAAGATGCCGACCACATTATCCGGCTGATCTGAAGAAAATACGGGGAAACGTGAGTGAGCCGACTCAACCAATACATGCAGAATATCTAAGAGTTGATCATCTTCTTGTAAGCTAATCATTGCAGTACGCGGGGTCATAACCTCACGAATTTTAGTGGCAGGTAAATCCAGTACACCTTCCAACATAGCGACTGTATCGGGTTCTAAAAAACGACGTGAATCTTGTACCAATTTCAACAGTTCGTCACGGGTTTCTGGTGCAGTGCCCAGCCATTTACGTAAGCCGCGCATGCCCCACGACGGGCCTGATTCCTCTTGCATGATCTTTCCTAAAGACGCTTAATATCTAAAAAATATGATTTTATCATACCGTAGAACAGATCGTTGTCTATCAATTAATATGGGAAATCGTTTAACGCTTCGTTCATTTATTTATTTCAATGATTTAATACATTTAGCGAAGAAGTCAGGTATAAAAAATTCATAAAAGATAAAAAATAATGTTGTATAAAAAATTGAACAGCGTTGAGATTAAGTTCGTTGATCAAGATGATAAAGCGGTTGAAGCCCAGTATAAAAAACTCTTGAAACAGTTATAATGCGTTATTGATAGGATTTTGGTTTGCAAAGATGTCTGAATTTGGTGAAGTAACAACTCAATTAAATACACGTGGTTTACGTTGTCCTGAACCTGTGATGATGTTGCATCAAGCCATTCGTAAATCAAAATCAGGTGATATTGTTGAAGTGTTTGCAACCGATAATTCAACCTCTTGGGACATCCCAAAATTTTGTATGCATTTAGGTCATGAGCTCTTATTACAAGAAGAATGTTTAGATGAAAATGGCAATAAAGAGTTCCATTACTTGGTGCAAAAAGGTTAATTTAAGGTTTTGTTAAAATTTAATAATTATGTAAATGTTACATTTATAACGCCAATCTCAACTTTTAATTAATTTTTCCAACTGTAAAGGAGGATTACCTAATTGAGAATTTAAAACGACTGAA
>NZ_JBLZXR010000102.1:0-6727 GCF_050285345.1 Acinetobacter sp. | reverse complement strand
GGGTATCGCCAAGTGGTAAGGCACCGGGTTTTGATCTCGGCATCCGTTGGTTCGAATCCAGCTACCCCTGCCATTTACTTCAAAAAAGACAGAATATGATTTGCAGTCAATTTGTTATTTCAACTTGACAAAATACCGCAAAAACATTAAAGTTCTGCCGCATTAGGGGCGTCGCCAAGTGGTAAGGCACCGGGTTTTGATCTCGGCATCCGTTGGTTCGAATCCAGCCGCCCCTGCCATCTAATTCCCTAATTTGCCAACCGCCAAGGGTGCTTCATGCCCAATCTTGTCGTTTTTAGTGGATCTGCACATCCACAATTCGCCCAAAAAGTCGTTAGCCACCTTCACATCCCTCTAGGTGCTGCATCTGTAGGTCAATTTTCTGACGGTGAAATCGCTGTCGAAATTACTGAAAATGTTCGTGGTAAAGACGTATTCGTTGTACAACCAACTTGTGCCCCAACTAACGATAACCTGATGGAAATCTTAGTCATGGCTGATGCTTTGCGTCGTGCAAGTGCTGGTCGTATCACTGCTGTGATTCCTTACTTTGGTTATGCTCGCCAAGACCGTCGTCCACGTTCAAGCCGTGTGCCAATTACTGCAAAAGTTGTAGCAGATATGCTAACAACTGTAGGCATTGACCGCGTTGTGATGATCGATCTTCACGCGGACCAAATCCAAGGTTTCTTCGATATTCCTGTAGACAACATCTACGGTACTCCTGCGCTTTTAGCTGATCTTCGTCAACAGTCACATGACAACCTAATGGTTGTTTCTCCTGACGTTGGCGGTGTAGTACGTGCGCGTGCTGTTGCTAAGCAAATGGGTGATATCGATCTTGCGATCATCGACAAACGCCGTCAAAAAGCGAATGAATCTCAAGTGATGCACTTGATCGGTGACGTTAAAGGCCGTGACTGTGTCATCGTCGATGACATGGTGGATACCGCAGGTACATTGTGTAAAGCTGCTGACGCACTTAAAACTTTTGGTGCGCGTAAAGTAGTTGCTTACGCAACTCACCCAGTACTTTCTGGTAAAGCATTAGAAAATTTGAAAAATTCTGTAATTGATGAATTAGTCGTTACTGACACGATTCCACTTTCAGAAGACGCTCAAGCTCTTGGTAAGATTCGCCAAGTTTCAGTTGCAAGTATGGTTGCTGAAACTATTCGTCGTATTAACAACGAAGAATCTATTAGCGCAATGTTCGATTCTTATCTATAATAGAGCGCTAAAATTTCAAAACCCTACCTTTTGGTGGGGTTTTCTATCGCTGAGCTGGTCGAAAACTCAGCTTAATTAAACTTAAATAGGAATGTCTATCATGGCAAACTTCGTATTAAATGCAGTAGCACGTGAAGAAGCAGTACAAGGGAAAGGTTCGAGCCGCCGCCTTCGTCTTCAAAATAAAGTACCAGCAATCATCTACGGTTCAGGCGAACCTGTAGCGGTTACTTTAGAACTTCGTGAACTCGTTAAAGCTTTAGAAAGCAACGCGTTCTTTGAAGAAGTTGTTGAAATCAACATCGACGGTAAAGTTGAAAACGTTAAAATCCAAGCTTTACAACGTCATCCAGCTAAAAACACACCTATGCACGCTGACTTCAAACGCGCATAAGTGTTAATGGTGTAAATTAGTGTCAAAACTTTCACTGATTGTCGGTTTGGGTAACCCAGGTTCTGAGTATGCCCAAACCCGCCATAATGCAGGCTTCTGGTTTGTAGAACGCCTTGCAGAACAATATGGCATTTCCCTCAAAGCAGACCCAAAATTCCATGGAATTAGCGGTCGTGGTAATATTGAAGGTCAAGACGTTCGTCTGTTGTTACCTACAACCTTTATGAACCTTTCTGGTAAAAGTGTTGTTCCCTTCGCCAAATTCTATCAAATTGCTCCAGAAGCGATGCTCATTGCACATGATGAACTGGATATGAACCCAGGTGTCATTCGCCTTAAAACAGGTGGTGGTCATGGTGGTCATAACGGTTTACGTGACATCGTTCCTCACATAGGCCCCAACTTCCATCGCTTACGCATTGGTATTGGTCATCCTGGCTCTAAAGAACGTGTCTCAGGACATGTTTTAAGTAAAGCATCAAGCAGCGAACAAGATTTAATGGACAATGCAATTCACCATGCTTTAGGCCGTATAAAAATGCTGGTAAATGGTGAAATTCAACCTGCCATGAATCAAATCAATGCTTACAAACCAAACTGATAAGTCAATAAATTGTTGAACAATGTTGCTTGCCATGCTGCTTTTTTAAAGGCAAAATGCGCATGCCTGATTGCTTATCCAGCAAGTCCAGATTGATTCAACCATAAGATAAAGATCTTAAGGTCCACTAGGAGACGCTAGCCATGCTATCTCGTTTATTAAAAGCTAAAATTCACCGCTGCGTAGTGACACAAGCAGAACTTCATTATGAAGGTTCTTGTGCAATTGACGGTATTTTATTGGATTTAGCCGGTATCCGCGAATATGAAGAAATTCATATGTGGAATGTAACTAACGGTAAGCGCTTCACAACGTATGCAATCCGCGGTGAAGAAGGCTCTGGCATTATCTCTGTAAATGGTGGCGCTGCACTTCAAGCGGATGTTGGTGATCTGATGATTATTGCAACATTTGGCGACTTCACCGAAGCTGAAGCAAATGCACACAAACCACGCTTAGTGTATGCAAACCCTAATAATACTGTGAACCACACAGCGAACTGTATTCCAGTTCAAGTTGCTTAATTTTATTTAAGTACTTACAGATTCAAAAGGCCCGCAAATGTGCGGGCCTTTTTTATGGGAAAATTCATACTTGCTATCATCTGCAATTAAGTTTTAGATTCAATTTATTTTCAATACACTCAAACTAGGCTTAAACAGGCAAATTAAGTCTTTGGCCCTTTCCACCATGCATGGTTTTGTTCACATTGGAAGGGTTGTAAATTTTCATCGACTAAGCCCACCAATAGTGGTTGACCATTTTCCTGCACTTTCAATTCCGCATATTGCGCATTGCGATAACATGGCTCCAAACCTTCGGCGAATAAAAAACTACGTGCCGCAGGATATAAACCTTCAAAGGTGTTTTCCGGATTTTTTAATACTAGTCTTGCGGACACATTTGGATAAGCAGTCAATAGATTTGGATTAAAACTGGTTCGAATGACTTTGCGTTGTGCATCAAGCTGCACATAACTCATCACACTATGTTGATTATAAAAATACTCACGTTTCAAGTATTCAGACTCATCCGGTTCTGAAATACGTACTTTTGTTAATGCTATTGTAGGCGGTAGATCACCGAAATAGAGATGATAATTCAGCGCCATATAATCCCCTTGGATTATGGAGCGTGGATCTACAGGTTTAAGTTTGACGTAAATACTCTTACTGTTGCCTAAATGTCCTTCATGCCGAGCAATCATCACGATAAAAAACGTAATACTCAGCACAGCCAAGATTAAAGGGAGGAATTTTTTCATTGCTTTTCCTCTACTCGCTTAGCTTGCATCACAGACAGCATCCATGCGACTCCGAACAGCAAAATGCCAGAAATAAAAATAGTGAAACTTTTCAGTAAAAAACTCAGCCCTAAATTGTAATACAGCATCCATAAGCTAAAAATTAATAACACAATGCTAAGTGCTTTAACCAGTGTTTGCTGATACACAAGTGCCCAAGATAACAATGCGAGTAAGAGGAAAATTTCAAAATACCCCATCGCAATCAGCACAATACCTAAAGCACATAACAACCATTTTTCAGCACCTACGTACAAACGATCATGGGCAAGATAAAGCCCTAACCAAAGTAGTGGTAGTAGATATACAACCACTGAATGCACCACGATATTTAGACTGTACTCCAAATCAATCAAGCTGCTGGACAGTGTTTGCACGACTACACTGGCCAAAATAATAAACAACATCCAAAGTGCAAAAGTATTGCGATAGATCGATTGCAACCAATACACAGCACTACACAGCAACACAATGAGCAGAAGATCATTCAAGCCCATCACGGCTAAAATCAAATGCACCTCACCACGCAAAAACTCACCTAAGCCCATGGTTGCAATTGCGATTCCATAACCGGCAATCAGCTGAATCAATACAATGAACCAATGCATACGGCTGAACATGCACAGCAAAGTAAAACCAATTTGCAGGATTAAAATAAAGCTAAAACTATCCGTCAGTATTTGGCTATGAATCAGTACAGCCGTTTGACCACACACCCATAAGCAGTAGGCAAATTGACGGCTGAATACACTGTTGGTACGACGAGTCATCCACCAAGCCAAAGCCACAAACACCAAGCCCATAACAATGGAAAATGCCTGCCAATAAGTCAGTAATAGGCTGGATAAAATAATGCCCGCCAACCATGCCCCGATTGCCAAAGGAATCACGGCAAATTTTGTTTTTGGCAGAAACTTCATCAGTACCGCGCTGATCACGGCAAACCACGCAAAAATCAGCAAGGCCAACATCAATAGCCCACCTATAGAGTCTGATAATACATGTTCTGAAAACTGAAAAATGAAGATGCTCAAACTTGCCGCCAGACCCGCCGTTTGTAAACTAGTTTCCAGTGCGCGATGCTGTCGATAAAAGTAGATAATGAGATAAATTGGTAGCAGCATGGACAGCAGCAAATATGACCATTGATACTGCTCTACCCCATTACCGCAAAATAAAAACATGCAATACATCGAGATTGCCGTAACAAAGGCAATAAAGACAAAACGCAATGCAAAATAATATTTTAAGCTAAAGGTCACACACAGTGCAGTCAAAATAGTCATACAGCACATATACATCAACTGATGATCTGACATTAAATAGCTTTGTTTAAAATAGAAGAACAAGGCCAACTGACTGACCACGCAAAATAGCGCAAACACCCCAATATTGGGCCGATATAACCACGGCAACAACAGCAAGGCCCAGACTAGAAATAGCAGATAACTGTCTGCACCAGTTTGGTAAACCTGCCCAATTACAGCCATGCTTAATCCAAGCAATAAACCACTTAAAGCATCTAGGCTTTGCTGTATCCAACGATGCCTTACAACATACACACTGGTACTAGCGCTGCATAACAGCAAGATCATGGGAATCGCCAGTTGTATAGATGAAGGAATCATCAGCCAATTGGCCGCAACCAAATACAGAAAACTTGCCGCAATCAGTGCAAAGCCAATTACGTGTAGATACTGAATGACCTGAACATCCTGAAATAAGCGCGGTGAAAATGCATTGCCCTGATTTGCAGTATTCTGCTGAGCATTATGCTGCTTGGAAAAACCTGAAGCTGTCATTTTTATCATTATGGAATTATGGTTGACTTAGCGGCAAGATAGCATGTTTTGGGATTGTTTATAAAAGTGCTTACAAATCCCCCTCTGCGTTACTGCTCTCATTTTTGTAAATGTTTCTGAACGAGAATATCCCCAGAGCTCATAAAACAGGTCTATACTAATTACACATCGCTTCAGGGCGGGGTGCAATTCCCCACCGGTGGTAAATTGGGCTCTGCAATTGCTTTGATCCAATCAGCCCACGAGCCTATCGTCAAAACACGATGGGCAGATCTGGTGAAATACCAGAGCCGACGGTATAGTCCGGATGAAAGAAGACGACGTCACCTAGCTATATTGACTCCTTTTGAGCTCAATACATTTTGTAACGCCCCTATTTCACATGTCCTGAAATGTTTAACCGTATCTTAAAATTACGCGAGCGTTTCAATGTCTAATTTAATTCAACCCGAAATTTTCTTCTCTGCCCTTCTGCCTGCTGAGCAACGTATGCTGCAAGCGCTGGAAGATATCCGCCAAGGCAAACCTGTGTTAGTCATGGATGATTTTGACCGTGAAAATGAAGCTGACTTAATTGTCGCTGCTGAAACCCTCACCGTTGAAACCATGGCTCGTATGATTCGTGATGGTTCTGGAATTGTGTGCTTATGTTTAACTGATAGCCATGCCAATCATTTAGAACTTCCACCCATGGTGGCTGATAACTCTAGTCATTTTAAAACCGCATTTACCATCACCATTGAAGCTGCTGAAGGTGTAACTACTGGGGTTTCAGCCAAAGATCGTACCACAACAGTTAAAGCCGCGATTAAAGATGGTGTGGTGGCCAGCGATTTAAACCGCCCAGGCCATGTATTCCCATTACGTGCACGCGAAGGCGGCGTATTGACCCGTCGTGGACATACCGAAGGGACAATTGATTTAGCGCGTCTAGCCGGTTTAAAACCCGCAGGTGTTTTATGTGAATTAACCAACCCAGACGGTACTATGGCCAATGGCGTACAAGTTTTAGCATATGCTCAAACCCATCACTTAACCGTATTGACGATTGAAGAAATTGTGCAATATCGCTTAGCACATAATTTGTAAGAGATAACACCGACCAAATCAATAAAGGCTGAATAAATCAGCCTTTATTAAACTATTCCGAAAAACTCAAAACCATATTTTTAAAATTTTGAGCGAATTTTTTAATAAAAAAAAGAGGACTTAGCACCGCTGTCCCATAGTTTAATTTAAATAAAAAAACCTGAGCCCAAATCGTTAAAATATAAGTGCGAACCAACACTTTAACGAGAAGGACTCAGGCTTTGTCACATCAGCAAGACTCAATGAAGAACAGCCTGCTCGCCTGTATCAGCAATTGTTCACACAGCTACTCCAGCATTGTGAAAACT
>NZ_JBLZXR010000101.1:0-3488 GCF_050285345.1 Acinetobacter sp. | reverse complement strand
CCACGATATTTTGAATTTTTTTAATACTGATTAGGTAATGTTATGTCTACATCGGATGCACAGCATTCTGCAGATCTCAATGCACAAACAGTTTCAGCGATTGCCCATCTGGCTCGATTGTCGCTAGATGAAACGCAATCTGCTGAATATGCTCAGAGTTTAAATAAAATTTTAGGCATGATGGAAACCCTAAAAGGCATCGATACTGACGGTGTTGAACCGCTTAAAAGTCCATTTGACAATCCACAACCTTTGCGTGAAGACGTGGTATCTGAAACGAATCATCGTGAAGAATATCAAGCAGTTGCTCCTGCTGTCCAAGACGGTTTGTACCTCGTTCCGCGTGTGATTGAATAATTTTTTATTCAAATAGACTTTTTTAAATTAAACGTAAAGAAATATTTCTCATGACAGATTTACATCGCTTATCAATTCGCGAATTATCGGAAGGTTTGGCCGGCGCTAAATTTTCTTCACGCGAATTGACTGAACATTATTTAAAACGCATTGAAAAAATCGATGCACAAGTAAAATCTTATGTCACCGTCACTGCTGAACAAGCTTTAGCTCAAGCAGATGCAGCCGATGCTGCAATTAAAGCAGGTCATGCAACTGCGTTAACCGGTGTTCCGATTGCGCATAAAGATATTTTCTGTACCCAAGGCATCAAAACCACTGCTGGTTCTAAAATGCTGGACAATTTTATCTCTCCTTACGACGCCACCGTTGTAGCGAAAGGTAAAGCTGCGGGCCTTGTGACTTTAGGTAAAGTAAACATGGACGAATTCGCCATGGGTTCAACCTCTGAAAGTTCATATTTTGGCGCAACGGCAAACCCTTGGGCATTGGATCATGTACCGGGTGGTTCATCAGGTGGTTCTGCAGCAGCGGTAGCAGCTGACCTTACACCGTTTGCGACAGGTACAGATACTGGTGGTTCAATCCGCCAACCTGCATCATTCTGTGGTCTAACAGGTCTTAAACCGACCTATGGCCGTGTATCCCGTTTCGGTATGATCGCTTATGCTTCATCTTTAGACCAAGGCGGCCCAATGGCGCGTTCGGCTGAAGACTGCGCTTACCTCATGAACGTGATGGCTGGTCATGATGCGAAAGATTCAACTTCGGTTGAAAAAGACATCGATAACTACGTTGCAAACCTCAACGACACATCGGTGAAAGGTTTACGTATTGGTATTCCTAAGCAATACTTTAACGTAGCTGGCTTAAACACTGACGTTAAAGCGCGTGTTGAAGAATCATTGAAAAAATTGGAAGACATGGGCGCGACTCTTGTTGAGATTGATCTCAACATGACGGAAAGCTATGTTCCAACGTATTACTTAATTGCCCCTGCTGAAGCATCTTCAAACTTGTCACGTTTTGACGGTGTACGTTATGGCTACCGCGCTGAAAACCCAGTGGACTTGATGGACTTGTACAAACGTTCACGTTCTGAAGGTTTTGGCCCTGAAGTGCAACGTCGCATCTTGATTGGCACTTATGCACTTTCTGCAGGTTACTACGATGCTTATTATGTGAAAGCACAAAAAGTTCGTCGTCTCATCCAGCAAGATTTCCTCAAAGCATTTGAATCAGTTGACGTGATTGCTGCGCCATCTGCACCAACAACTGCCTATAAGATCGGTGCAAACCTTTCTCCTGTTGAAATGTACTTGGGTGACATTTACACCATCGCGGTGAACTTGGCAGGTCTACCTGCGATTAACGCGCCTGTTGGTTTTGACAAAGACAATTTACCGGTTGGCTTACAATTGATTGGTAACTACTGGTCAGAATCTCAATTGTTATCTGTGGTGCATCAGTACCAACAAGCAACAGATTGGCATACACAACGCGCTGCAATTGCTGAGGAGAATGCATAATGGCTCAAGCTCAAAAGAAACCAAAATCTAACCTGATTGATGGTTGGGAAGTGGTCATTGGTATCGAGATTCACACTCAGCTTGCAACCAATACCAAAATTTTCTCAGGTTCTTCAACCACTTTCGGTCAAGACCCAAATACACAAGCCAGCCTTGTCGATTTGGCAATGCCGGGCGTATTGCCAGTACTCAACAAAGAAGTGGTTGATCTTGCGATCCGCTTTGGTTTGGGGATTGATGCTTACATCGACCAAGCTTCAGTCTTTGCACGTAAAAACTACTTCTACCCTGACTCTCCAAAAGGCTACCAAATCAGCCAAATGGATAACCCAATTGTGGGCTTGGGTCATATCGACATCCAACTTGAAGATGGCACCATAAAACGCATTGGCGTAACACGTGCGCACCTTGAGGAAGATGCAGGTAAATCGATTCATGACCAATTTGAAGGTCAGTCTGGCATCGACTTAAACCGTGCAGGTACGCCCCTGCTTGAAATCGTATCTGAACCAGATATGCGTTCGGTTGAAGAAGCATTGGCTTATATCAAGTCGATCCACACTCTGGTGCGCTGGTTAGGTATTTCTGACGGTAACATGGCAGAAGGTTCATTCCGTGCGGACTGTAACGTGTCTTTACGTCGTCCGGGCAATGAATTTGGTACGCGCTGTGAGTTGAAAAACCTCAACTCATTCCGTTTCATTGAGCAAGCGATCAATGTTGAAATTGAGCGTCAAATGGAAATCTTAGAATGGGATGGCACCATTGACCAAGAAACACGTTTGTTCGACCCTGTGAAGATGGAAACGCGTTCAATGCGTTCGAAAGAAGAAGCGAACGATTACCGCTACTTCCCAGACCCTGACTTGCTGCCTGTAATCATTGCCGATGCACAAATTGAAGCAGCACGTGCTGCTTTGCCTGAGTTACCTGCTGCGCGCCGTGCGCGTTTTGTCGCGGACTTTGGCGTAACTGAGTATGATGCTCACGTACTTACGCTGACTCGTGAAATGTCAGAATTTTATGAAAATGTGGTAAAAGCTGCCGGCGGCGCTGCGCAAGGTAAAGTGTCTGCAAACTGGGTGATGGGTGAATTCTCAGGTGCTTTAAACAAAGCAGGCTTAGAGCTTCATGACTCACCTGTAACAGCAGAGAAACTTGGTGGCATGATTGCACGTATTGTGGATAACACCATTAACGGTAAGATCGCGAAGCAAGTATTCGGCTTTATGTGGGAAGAAGGCAAAACTGCGGACGAAATTATTGCTGAGAAAGGCTTGAAACAGGAAACTGATACAGGCGCGATTGAAGCGATTATTAAAGACGTGCTTGCTGCTAACGAGAAGATGGTTGAAGAGTATAAATCTGGTAAAGATAAAGCATTCAATGGTCTTGTTGGTCAAGTGATGAAAGCAGCAAAAGGTAAAGCTAACCCTGCGCAAGTAAATGAATTGATGAAGAAATTGATTGGTTGATTTATTCGCTAATTAATTGATTTTATGTTATAAAAACCTCACTTAATGTGGTAATGCCAGTCAGTTAAGAAATTGCCTGGCATTTTCTTGGATATTTCTGTGGTTTTCCCTTCACAACCCGAGGGCA
>NZ_JBLZXR010000100.1:0-47719 GCF_050285345.1 Acinetobacter sp. | reverse complement strand
TTAGGCATAAGAACCTCTTTTGAACACCTGTTCGGCACGTCTGCACCATTGCAAAGACGCCCTGCAGGTAAGGGAGCAAGTATTCTAAAGCATCTCTGCTCAAAACAAAAGCGAATCTTTCTACTGAATAACGATCTTAATCAACTATCGGATCTAGATTTTTTGACGATTTTATAAGCACTGCTAAATAAGACTTATATAATGGCTGCACGTCAAACTCAAACTGCCCATTATGAAACCTGCACAGGATGCTTTTGCAGCCCTTCGCTATCGAGATTTTTCGATTGTTACGCTCAATCAATTTTGCCTCACTTTGGCTATTTTGATTCAGGAAATTATTGTTGCCTATTCGCTGTATCAAATTACCAAAGACCCGCTGACCCTCGGTCTGATCGGCTTAGCCGAAGCGATTCCTTTTATTTCGCTGTCCTTATGGGGTGGCTATTTTGCCGATCGCTTCAACAAACAAACCATCATGAAAATCTGTCTATTTTTCTCGATCCCGATGCCGCTGATTTTATGGGGGCTATTTCATAATTATGGATTAGAAAATATCTCAATCACTCAACTGTCTTGGAGCATTTATGCCGTAATTTTCGGGTTAGGCACAATTCGGGGTTTCTATAATCCGTCTGCGACCTCACTTAAACCTTTTTTGATTCCACGCGAACTGTATGCCAATGGCGCAACATGGACGACGATTGGCTGGCAAAGTGGGGTGATTATTGGGCCAATGCTCGGCGGATTTATGTTGGCATTTTTAGGTCGTGAAACCAGTTTACTTACCGTTGCCAGCTTACTGACGCTGTGTTTTGTGCTGATTAATCTTTTGAGTAAACGCAGCTTCCCTAAAATTGAATCGGATAATTTAAAAGACAGTTTAAGTGAAGGTTTTCGCTTTATTTGGAAAACTAAAATTGTTTTATGGGCAATTTCATTGGATTTAGTGTCTGTCTTATTTGGTGGCGTAATTGCCCTGCTGCCTATTTTCGCTGAAGATATTTTAAAAGTCGGACCTGAAGGTTTAGGCTATTTACGTGCTGCCCCTTCGATTGGTGCGTTGATTACCATGATTACTTTAACTAGGTTCCCACCGACACATCATGCATGGCGCAACATGCTGCTCGCGGTTGCAGGATTTGGCCTATTTACCATTCTCTTTGCCTTTTCCCAACATATGTGGCTTTCACTATTTGCGCTTGCCATGACCGGTGCTTGTGACAGTATTTCAGTAGTTGTCCGTCAGACAATTTTACAGCTCTATCCACCTGAAAATATGCGTGGTCGTGTTGCGGCGGTAAATGGCATGTTTGTCTCAAGCAGCAATGAGCTCGGCGCATTTGAATCTGGTCTGGCTGCAAAATATATGGGCACTATTATGGCAACCCTATTTGGTGGCTGCATGACCATGGCGGTGGTTGCCATCAGTTGGGCCAAAACTCGAGATTTATTTAGCGTAGATATAACCCACCAGTCGCAAAAATAACGGATTATTTTTCATTTAAACCTTGCCAGTATTTCCAATACAGGAAATACTGCGCAGCAATATCGACTCAAAATCACGCCATCACGTGCTGCAAGAATAGACTTATGAAACAAATCCTGTGCTTAACCCTTTTAGTCAGCGTTCCCTTCACCACGGCATTCAGCGCACCGACAAAAATCCATCAACTCCCTGCACAGAATATTGAAGTCGCTCCTGCACACTTAACGACACGACTTAATTGGGCTGTTTTCCCAAAACCAATCTATGCCAATGAAGATTTAAAACAACGTGACCGCGCTGCTATTCTGCGTATAAGCGCAAATACCAAAGGTAAAGTTACCGATGCCAGCGTAGAGGAAAGTACAGGAATCAATCAACTTGACCAAATTTTAATTGCCGCGGTCAAAAAAGCCGAAGTCAAACCACATCTTGAAAATGGTGATGCCAGAGCGATTATTGGTTATCAAGCCTTTAATTTACGCGTCAAAGATAATACGCCTGAATGCGATTATGCGTTTGATTCAAAAGTTTGGACAGCACAAAGTCAGCAGAAAAAAACTCCTTTTAAATATGTGACTCAGCCTAAATTGGATCTCAATAGTAGCGAGTTAAAACAGCACGATCGTAAAGTCAAATTTAGCTTCAAAGCCGACAAGTACGGCCAAATCAAAAAAGTTAAGATCAAGCAAGGTTCAGGCATTTATGCACTAGATCAAAAAGTCGTTCAAGCACTTCGAAATAGCCAGATCTCGGTCAAACGTACCGCAAGTACTTTATGGATTTATAAAAAATCGAGTTTTAAGGATGAAATTCAATTTAAGTTAAATGCTTGCCAATAAGCCTTTTCACTTAAATAACAAAACAGGGATCGAATCATTCAATTCCCTGTTTTTTTTGACTTAAAATAATCCAAGAAAAATGAAATAAACACAGAAATAACGCCCTACTTTTGCGAAACTGACGATCCATAGAAATCGCCAAAAGTTTTCTTTCATCAAGCCAGCAATTAAAGTAATTGGATCACCAATCACGGGTGTCCAACTCAGTAATAGAGACCAAAAACCATATTTTTGATAAATTTTCTCAGCTTGCAACATCTTGGCTTCAGAAACTGGAAACCACGACTTATTTTTATAATGTTCAATTTTAAGGCCGAGCCACCAGTTCACACATGAACCTAAAATATTTCCAACACTCGCCACACTAATAAGCGCCGCAGCACTCCATTGACCTTGCGCAAGTAAACCTAAGAGTACTGCTTCAGATTGAAGCGGTAATAACGTTGCAGCTCCAAACGCACTTAGAAATAAAGCAATGAGTGCCATATGTAGATGCTTAAAGCCCTAACTTTTTCTTCGACTTTAAATATTCAACGTTCGACCAAATTACTGCGGCAATAATAACCACGATTCTAGACCATTTATATTGCTGCGAAATCGGCTCAATTGCAGCCCGCATGATGCTTTGATCCTTGGTATGTAAATCTGCAAGAATATTTTGCACATGCACAATTTCAGCGACGAATAGAACCAAACAGCCTGCAATACCAAAAATAATACTCCAATAGATTCTTGGGTTATTTTCAACAATGCGGGTAAAATTTAAGAAAAAGTCTTTCATCACAAAACCATCCAACTAGACCGTCAACAAAGTGTTTATTTTGGCAGCGTCGCATTCTAACACAGCACGATAACTTTCTTTTGTTTCCAGCTTAAAACTCAACTTAAGCCTTTATGTACTTTACATTCAGGCAGGACACTTTGAATATGCAGCATATCTATTGATAAAACTTAAAACTAGATTTATGAAAAAAATTATTGCCTTGAGTATTTTAATAGTGTTGCAAAGTTTGACCGCTTTGTATGCGGAAATACCAACAAATAATGCCAAACAAGAAGTTCAAACACTTGGTGAAATTGTTTGGCTAAAAAGACCAGTGTTTGATTTTAATAATGCAGAACTTGGCAATCAAAATCGTGAGTTAGCGTTTAAATTATATGTCTTGACGACAGGCGAAATTAAAAAGGCAGAATTAGTCAAAAGCTCTGGGATCACCCAAATTGATCAACGTGTGGAACGTTCACTTTTACGAGCTAAATTTAAACCTTATATTGAAAATGGCGTTGTCTATCCATTTGTAGCAGTACAACCATTTTCTCTCACCACCACTCAAGAAACAGAAAGACCTTGGTGGAAAAAGCTACTCTTTATTCAATAAAAAAGGGCATGTTTCCATGCCCTTTTTTTAAACTTGAATGGCCAATGCTTTTTGCACGGCTGGGCGAGCCGTAAGCCGATCAACATACTCTTTGACGTATGGATAATCTTCTAACTGAATCTGCTGCCATTCATGGCGTAAAGCCCACGGTAAAATCGCCATATCAGCAATCGAATATTCACCTGCAACATACTTCTGCCCAATCAATTGATGATTGAGGACTTTATATAAGCGCTTGGTTTCATTCACATAACGCTCGGTTGCATAAGGAATACGCTCAGGCGCAAAACGACTAAAATGGTGATTTTGCCCCAGCATTGGGCCAAATCCACCCATTTGCCACATCAACCATTGCTCGACTTCTACACGTTCAAATTCATCTTCTGGGTAATACAGTCCGGTTTTACGACCGAGATACTGCAAAATCGCACCCGATTCAAATACTGAAATAGATTCACCACATGGGCCATTTTGATCGACAATGGCAGGAATTTTATTGTTGGGTGAAATTCTTAAAAAATCTGGTTGAAATTGATCATTTTCCAAAATATTGATGGGGAAAATTTGATATTCCAAACCCATTTCTTCGAGGGCAATGGTAATTTTATGGCCATTGGGTGTACCCCAATAGTACAAATCAATCATATATATTTCCTATAAAAATTCTCGTTTCTTGTTCACATTGTCAAATTTTATTAGTCTTTTATAACACGATTTTATGGCAAAAAACTGAAGTCATTTAAGGTGATTTATAGTTCTTTAAAATCTAAAGTATAAAAAAGCCCTGCATGTGCAGGGCTTTTTTCATCCAGAGATGCTTACTTTTTCTTTTTAGGACCAAGTAGCATACCCATTTGACGACCTTCCATTTTCGGGTTTTGTTCAACAACACCATATTCAACTACGTCAGCTTCAATTTTTTGTAATTGAGCCAAACCAAGTTGTTGATGTGCCATTTCACGACCACGGAAACGAAGCGTAATTTTTACCTTGTTGCCTTCTTCAAGGAACTTGATAATTGCACGTAGCTTAACGTTATAGTCACCAACATCAGTACCAGGGCGTAGCTTGATTTCTTTCACCTGTACTTGATGTTGTTTTTTCTTCGCTTCTTTTTGCTTTTGCTTTAGATCAAACAAATGCTTGTTGAAGTCCATAATTTTACAAACGGGTGGCTCAGCGTTCGCTACAATCTCAACAAGATCAAGCTCAACACTTTCTGCTGCACGTAAAGCATCGGTTAAGCTTACGATACCTTTTTGCTCGCCATTTTCGTCTACAAGACGGACTTCTTTCGCACGAATTTCATCATTCAAGGCAGGACGGTTTGATTTGTTACCGCCCTGTTGATTACGGTCAGGCTGTTTAATCGCTGTTACTCCACAATGTACCGGCCGCGTTCGGCTACGGCTGCTTTTACTAGGTCAACGAATGCATCGATTGACATAGTACCCAAATTTTTTCCAGAGCGAGTACGGACATTCACTGTCCCTTCCTCTACTTCACGATCGCCAAGAACGAGTAAGTAAGGAATACGCTCTAAAGTACGTTCACGAATCTTAAAGCCGATTTTCTCATTTCTCAAGTCTGAAATCGCGCGGATACCACTTTCTTTAAGTTTAGCGACGACTGATCCACATGCTTCCGCTTGAGAATCAGTAATATTCATTACACATGCTTGAATTGGTGACAACCATGGTGGCATGAAACCAGCATAGTGTTCAATTAGTATACCAATAAAACGTTCAAAACTGCCAAGAATTGCACGGTGCAACATTACGGGTTGATCACGGTCGTTATCTTCAGTTACATAAGACGCATCAAGGCGCTCTGGTAAGTTGAAGTCACATTGGATTGTACCGCATTGCCATACACGACCTAAGCAGTCTTTCAATGAAAATTCAATTTTTGGACCGTAGAATGCACCTTCACCCGGTTGAAGCTCCCATTCAAGACCCGCAGCATCTAAAGCATCCGCCAAAGATTTTTCTGCCATGTCCCAAAGTTTATCATCGCCCACACGTTTTTCTGGACGTGTCGACAATTTCATTTGCACTTCTTCAAAGCCAAAGTCTTTATACACATCTAAAGTCAGTTTAATAAAGTCTGCAACTTCAGTTCCGATTTGTTCTTTGGTACAGAAAATGTGCGCATCATCTTGAGTAAAACCACGTACACGCATAATACCATGCAATGAACCTGATGGCTCGTTACGGTGACATGAACCAAATTCTGCAAGACGTACAGGAAGATCACGGTAAGATTTTAAACCTTGGTTGAAAACTTGCACGTGACATGGGCAGTTCATTGGCTTCACCGCATAGTTGCGGTTTTCTGAGTGTGTCGTAAACATGTTGTCTGCATAGTTTGCAGCATGCCCAGATTTTTCCCAAAGCGTAAAATCCACTACTTGTGGGGTGCGGATTTCTTCATAACCATTGTCTTGCTGCACTTTACGCATGTACTGTTCAAGCACTTGGTAAATCGTCCAGCCATTTGGATGCCAGAACACCATACCTGGTGCTTCTTCTTGCATATGGAACAAGTCTAAAGCTTTACCGATTTTACGGTGATCGCGCTTTTCAGCTTCTTCAATACGTTTGATATACGCAGCCAGCTGTTTTTTGTCTGACCAAGCTGTACCGTAGATACGTTGTAACTGTTCGTTTTTCGCATCACCGCGCCAGTAAGCACCCGAGATTTTAGTCAACTTGAACGATTTTAAGAATTTGGTATTTGGAACGTGCGGACCACGGCACATATCCAAATAGTCTTGATGGTAGTACAAGCCCATTTCAGTTTCGTCAGGCATGTCTTCAATCAGACGTAGTTTGTATTCTTCGCCGCGTGCAGTGAACTCTTTAATCACTTCATCACGTGGCGTCATTTTTTTGATGACGTCATAATCTTGGTCGATGAGCTTTTTCATACGCTCTTCGATCGCTGCCATGTCATCTAAAGTGAATGGACGTGGCATCCAGATGTCATAGTAGAAACCTTCTTCAATGACCGGGCCAATTACCATTTTTGCTTCTGGGAACAATTGCTTAACTGCATGACCCACTAAGTGTGCGCAAGAGTGACGAATGATGTGAATACCATCTTCATCTTTCGGCGTGATAATTTGCAGGCTGGCATCTGCTGTAATTAAATCAGACGCATCAACTAAACGATCGTTTACACGACCCGCAACTGTATTTTTTGCAAGACCAGGACCGATGCTTTGAGCAACTTCCATCACAGATACGGCATGATCAAATTGTTTTTGATCACCATTTGGCAAAGTGATAATTGGCATAAAAAATCCTTAAGGAGTGATGCCCCGTACAATAGAGCATATCACCGCGAGATTATGATCGAGGGAAACCCTCAAAAGATAAAAACGGTGGATAAATAAAATTCGACCTAAATTTTACACGTCTTGACCCGTTTAATAAACCGTTAATGCGACTTAATCCGCACATATACCCAATACTGGGGAGATCTACGTGAAAAAATGAGTCGATTACAGCGCTACACTCCTACCGACTTTTAAATCAAATCTCTTCATCCCAAAGATTTTTCAACAAACTTAAATGGGTATAATTCGAAGTAATACATTCAGTGAGCTATTCACGAAAATTCTCCCAGGCCAATAAACGGCCATTTTCATAGGCATGCAATGCAGCAAATTGTGGAATAATGCTTTCACTTTGTGTCGGTCTTAAAAACACATAATCATCAACTTGGACTTGAGCTGCTTTCGGAATCTGCACCAACTCTTGATTAGTACTGCGTCCATACAGCAGATGTGGTTTACTCCCCTTAGGATAAACATAGTTTGCACGCCAATATCCGCCATAGATAAATGCAGCCTGATTTCCTTTAGAGCATCGATCCAGCCATTCCAATTGCGGCAAACTAGCATGCGGTAGCAATTTTAAAATCGGTGCGGCAATCCATAGGGCAGATTGAAAGGGCTCTAAACTGGCTAAATCAAAATCTTGCGGTTTGAGCAACATCGAGCCAAAAGACACGTCATTACAGACACTTTGCTGACAATGAAAACGAAAACTTGGACTGCCACCACCATTCCAGCATAAATTGTCATGGTACAAATCTGGAAAATCGCTGCGGATAAACTCCTTAAGTTGTTGATAACTTTGCTGCGATTGTTGATAAGTTCTATCTGCCAATTGAATGATTACAGGAATTTTCGAAACATGGGCATCGTAACCCATTAAACCGGAAAATTTTAACCGCACAGGATGCTGTTGAATCAAAGTTAATAACTCAGCGAGTTCTTCTGTCGTTTTCACCCCACCACGATGCAAACCGACATCAATTTCAACATTAATGTTCAAGCGTAGTTGATGCTGCACAGCAAAATCCAAATACTGCTGTAACCGCGCTACGCTATCAATCAGCCATTGCACTTGTGATTGCGTCCGCTTTAACTCTAATACTTCAACATTTTTCAGCGCCTGAATCGGCATCGGCTTACCGAATAAAATGTCTGCCTCAGGGAAAACACTGAACAGTGTATTTAAATGTGGCAAATGAAATAGCATAAAACGCTGCGTATTCAACTGCATACTGCAATGCTTTAATAAAGCCAAACACGCCAATGATTTCACCACAAGTCTTGCATTTAAACTTGATGGTAGCTGTTGCTGCACAAGCTGTAAATTTTGATTGAGCGCCTGAATATCCACAATCAACTGTGGCATTCCTGTGCCGGCTTGCTGCAGCACACGATTCAATTGCTGAAAATATGCATCCATATCTATGTCCTAATATACTGGCCTCATCCCTTTTCTAGCTTAAAAATTCTAAGCGTCTAAAAATGTGATGCCTGTAAAAACAGCTGCTGCAAATAAGAATTGAGCCATTTTTGCTGTGGATCGAGTTCCTGTCGGATCCGCATAAAACTATCCCATTTCGGATACAGCTCACGCAGCTGTGCCGCTTTCAAACTATGCAATTTCCCCCAATGCGGGCGGCCGCCATATTTGAGCAATATGGGCTCCACCAGCTTGAATACCGCGTGATAGTCTTGTTTATAAAATTGGTGAATCGACAAAGAAACCGAATCTTGTTGATAAAAAGGACTTAACCAAATGTCATCGCCCTTGACCAGTCGATATTCAATGGGAAAGAACATTGGAACTTTATGCTTTCTTAGTGTGTATAACACTTCCTCAAAACACGCCATCCCTTGCTGCAAAGGAATCTGATATTCCATTTCATTAAATTTGGTACTCCGCACAGAAGGAAAAATGCGGTTCGACCAACCCACCACCGTCACCGGTTTAACAAAAATTCCAAGCAACTTTTGCAACCATGGATTGAACATTGGGCACAATCGGGTCAATTCGGCACAAAAACTGAGGATCAGGTCTTCACCCAACCAGTCTTTAGGACGGTTAATACAGACTTCATCAGTTTCATCCAAGGTTTTTAAAATCACTTGATTGGCATGGCTAAAAGCCCAAAACTCAATATGACGATGCTGATGTTGCCACTGCTGCATGTTTTGCATCACATCACTGAGTGCGCATAAACGGGTATGTTCCTTAAGTTTATACATGGGACGGTTTTGCAATTGGATTTGCGTTAAAACGCCCAAACAGCCAAGTGCAACACGCCCTGCCTGAAATATCTCAGGATTTTGCTGTGCATTGCATTGAATCAGATCGCCATGCGCCGTCAGCAATTCAAAACCCTTCACTAAGGCAGATAGACATGGCAATCCTAAACCGGTTCCATGCGTTCCCGTTGCTATCGCACCTGCGAGACTTTGCCGATCAATATCTCCCTGATTGATCAGCGCCTGATTAGACTCGGCAAGCTGTTGCCCTAAGTCAAATAGGCGCGTTCCACCTTGCACCGTACTCTGACAACCATCGACATCAATCTCCGTCACACCGGTGAAATGGTCCAAATTGAGGAGTACATTATCGGTTTTAGCCAAAGCGCTAAAGGAATGACCTGCCCCGACCACCCGAAGTTTGTCATGTGATTGGACCAAGTGAATTAATTGGTCTAAGTCTTGCGGCTGCTCAAATTGTGGAGCCGACTGCTGTGAACCTGACCAGTTTTGCCATGGCTTGGTTTGCGGATTGATTGCCTGTTGATTGGTGATCTGTTGATTTGCCATGCTCATCCTTGTAAACATTCTTTTTGTTGTATTCATGCCTTGTCATATTGTTTTTAGCACGTACTGCGGCCTAAATTTAGGCGCCATATCAGTGCCGTTTTGCCGCATTTATCCTAGAGTATCGCAATCGCTCCATCTTCTCAAATCAGCTAAAACCCCTTTAAAAGCGCTCAATACACAATTATTTGTAGGTAAAGTTTAGTTTTACTTTAAAGCTGCTTTGCATAATTTCATCTGAGATCAACCAGCTTATTCAGGTTTAACCCAATGATTCAAGTTACACATTCAGTATCGAAAACGGATAAATAACACTCGAAAACGGTCTGATTTTCAGCTAATTTATTTAAGTAAATAAAGCAATCTCTAGAACCACCGCGTTCATTTTTATCGACTTAGTTGTTTTTATTAAGTTAATTATCAATGGTTTATATTTTTAGTATAAATACTCGACTAAAGCATAAATGCAGAATATAGCCGTACTGAATTATTGTTAAGCCAGATTGAAAACAAATATACATGGACTTGGAGTATCACAATGGTTAGCGCATACGATGAATTGCCACGGACCCCGGCGAATTTTGTTGCACTTTCACCTCTACGTTATTTAGAGCGTGCAGCTTATATTTATCCAAATCAGGATGCCATTATCCATGGTGAACGTCATATTTCATGGCGCCAAACTTACAACCGTTGCCGCCAGTTTGCCCATCAATTACAACAATTGGGCATTGGTAAAAATGATACGGTCTCAGTCCTTTTACCGAACGTGCCAGCCATGGTTGAAGCGCACTTTGCTGTACCAATGGCGGGCGCCGTGCTCAACACCTTAAATACACGTCTGGATGCAAAAACCATTGCATTCATGCTGGAGCATGCAGAAACCAAAGTCCTGTTAGTCGATCCAGAATTTACCCAAGTTGCAACTGAAGCTTTGGCTTTAATCGATCAAGAGATTTATGTGATTGATGTCGCAGATGCTGAGTTTGAAGGCACAGCAAACCCAATTGGTCAGATTGAATTTGAAGATTGGATTGCACAAGGTGATGCCGACTTTGAATGGCAATTACCATCGGACGAATGGGATGCGATCAGTTTAAGCTATACCTCTGGTACCACAGGCAACCCGAAAGGCGTGGTCTATCATCACCGTGGTGCTTACATCAATGCAGCCAGTAACATCATTGCCTGTGGTATGACGCCACGCGCAACTTACCTTTGGACACTCCCCCTGTTCCACTGCAATGGTTGGTGTTTTGCATGGACCATGGCAGCCAATGGCGGTACCAACGTCTGTCTGCGTAAGATTGACCCTGAACTGATTTTCAAACTCATTGCAGAGCATAAAGTTGATTACTTCTGTGGTGCGCCAATTGTCTTGTCGATGCTAATCAACACACCGGAAGAGAAAAAAACGCCGTTCGATCACCGTGTTGAAGTGATGGTAGCCGGTGCTGCGCCACCTGCGGCAATTATTGAAGGCATGCGTAATATTGGCATTAACGTCACGCATGTCTATGGTTTGACCGAAACCTATGGTCCTTCTGCGCTGTGTGCTTCACAAGCAGGTTGGTCAGACCTTTCAATTCAAGAACAAGCACAGTTGCACTCACGCCAAGGTGTGCCATACCCGCTACAAGACGGCATGAAAGTGATTGACCCTGAAACCATGCAACCTGTTCCGCATGACGGCCAGACCATGGGCGAAATCATGTTCCGCGGCAACATTGTGATGAAAGGCTATCTAAAAAACCCTGAAGCAACGGCTGAAGCTTTTGCCGGTGGTTGGTTCCATACCGGCGATCTGGCAGTGTGCCAACCCGATGGTTATGCCAAGATTACTGACCGCTCTAAAGACGTGATCATTTCCGGCGGTGAAAATATTTCGTCACTGGAAGTCGAAGAAATTCTATATCAACATCCTGCGGTACTCACTGCGGCTGTGGTCGCAAAACCTGATCCACGTTGGCAGGAAGTGCCTTGTGCCTTTATCGAGCTTAAAACCGGTAAGACGGCAACACCCGAAGAGCTGATTGAATTTTGTAAACAACATCTTGCGCGTTTTAAAGTACCAAAAGATGTGGTGATTACTGAGATTCCAAAAACATCGACAGGTAAACTTCAGAAGTTTGTACTGCGTGAATGGGCAAAAGAACGTGCGGTGGGTGAGTTTGGTTAATCATTCTAATACCCACATAATAAAAAAAGCGACTTTCATAGTCGCTTTTTTTATGCTCTTCAATCATTCAGCATTGGAGTATTCTGAAGATTAAAATATCAAAGACTTAGTTATCAGAAAGCAGCGCCACTTGCTGAATATAGTTAAATAATTTTAACTTCGATGCTGCAATTTCTTCTTCAGTCGCATTTTGAGCGATATCACGTTGAATACGTAATACATGCTGACGAATAGGATGATGTTCCGCCGCATTATGTGCTTTCATAAACTCTTTGATCACTGAGTCTCCTTGCGCCACCATACGTTCAGTCCAACGTTGTAACTGAGCCGTTTTCTTCGCACCTTGCTTCGGTGTTAGATAAGACAAGATCATGGTTTCATCTTCATTACGCAGCAACTTACCTACACGCTGAAACTGGCGACGGCGAGCTTCATGTGAAGTAATAGTTTGTGCGTCGAGTAGTGCTTCGATCAGACGCTCTTCCACAGGAAGATTTTCAATCTGTTTTGGACTCAATTTTGCAAGTTCTTCACCCAAAGCTGCCATACGTTGTACGGCTTTTTTTTGCTCGGTTTTACTCGCACGTCCTTCTAAGGATTCAAAGTCTTCTTCAGTATAGCGGTTCGGTCGACGTGCCACGTTTAATCTGCCTCGTAAAATTTTGCTGCAAATAGTGCTTGAATTTCAGACAAAGCGTTTTCTTCATCTGCACCTTCAATCACTAAGCGTAAAGTTGTGCCCTTGCCTGCGCCAAGCATCAGCAAAGACATAATATTTTTGGCATCGACTAATTTCCCACCCTTACCAATCTGTATCGACGAACGAAACTTGGTAGTGACTTCAATTAGTTTGCCAGATGCACGCGCATGTAAACCCAGTTTATTTATTACGTCAACAGTTGTGTCGATCATGACCAGTGCTTCATTTCTCTATGTAGAACCTGAATAGACCATTTTGCCTCAAGTGCTTTTTTTAGTCTATCTACGATATATACCGAACGGTGTTGCCCACCTGTGCAACCGATCGACACCGTCATGTAATGACGATGCCCTTCGGCAAATGCCGGCAGCCATTTATCCAAGAAATGATAAATATCTTGGAACATTTCATTTGTTTGCTCACTCTGTTGCAAAAACTCGCGAACCGGCTGATCCAATCCTGAATATTTACGTAGTTCCATATCCCAATGTGGATTAGGTAAATGACGCACATCAAATACATAATCAGCATCGAGTGGAATCCCATGCTTATAGCCAAAGGATTGTAAAATCACAATTAAATTATCAGCCTGCCCCAGTCTAGACAACAAGGTATGCTTTAAATCATGCACGTTCTTGTCAGTGGTATCAATATGCACCGTAGAACGCATCTGAATTGGCAACAATAAAGATTTCTCTTCCTGTATACACTCATTCAAACTTTTGAAACGACTTGCCAGTGGATGAGGACGTCGTGAAGAACCAAAACGTGCAATCAATTCCTGATCACGCGTGGTTAAATAAATAATATCAACTGAGCCATGGCGCTGCAGTTGCTGAAAAACCTGATCAAACTCTTGTAGGTCTGCACGGGTGCTTCGAACATCTACCCCCAACGCCAACTGTTCAAGATTATTTTCTGAATCCAGTTTTTCAACAATTTCGGGTAATAAAGCTAAGGGCAAATTATCAATACAGTAATATCCCAAATCTTCGAGTATCTGCAAAGCAGAGGATTTTCCCGACCCGGACTGACCTGTAACAATTAAAATGCGCTTCATCGCAATGCAACCTCATTACCATTTTTAAGCCGCAGTATATTTAACCTGCATATTATCAATTAGACGTGTTGCGCCCAGTTTTGCTGCAACAAACAATACGACATCTTGATCAAATTCTTCAACTTTTTGCAATTCAGGTGTACGTACTTCTACATAGTCCACAACAAAACCAGCAGTTGTCAATGTTGCTTTAATATTCGCTAACACATCTGCCAATTTTGTCCCTGCCTGTAATTCCGCTTCGGCAGTTTGCAGGCTCTGGTAAATGGTTGGGGCAATTGCGCGGTTTTCTGCGCTTAAATAACCATTTCTTGAACTGAGTGCCAAACCATCTTCCGCACGGGTAATGGGTACGCCAATCACTTCAAGTGGAATATTTAAGTCACGTACAAACTGACGAATCACAGCCAACTGCTGATAATCTTTTTGACCAAAGAATGCGTAGTTCGGCTGCACAATATTGAACAGTTTCGTTACCACCACAGCAACGCCATCAAAATGCCCCGGACGCTGTAAACCACATAAATCGTTAGTAATCTCACTCACCGAGATATTGGTTAAACGCGGTTTATTGCCATACATTTGTTCGACAGTCGGTGCAAAAACGATGTCACAGCCCACTTCAGCCAATAAGTGTTGGTCTTGTTCTAAAGTACGTGGGTAACTATCAAAGTCTTCATTTGGACCAAATTGAATTGGATTGACAAAAATACTGACCACCACCACATCGCATATTTTACGTGCTTCGCGCACTAAATTGAGGTGACCTTCATGTAAGTTCCCCATAGTCGGCACAAAACCGATAATTTTGCGTGCGGTACGTGCTGGGTTAAGCGATGCACTTAAACCTTGGATCGTAGTTTCAGTTTTCATCTATTACAACTCAATTTGGAAGGTATGTTCTAAAGCAGGGAATGAACCATCGAGCACTGCGGCATGATAGGCTTTAAATGCATCGACAATCGCCGTTTCCCCTGCTTGTTCTTTCATAAAATTACGCACAAATTTTGCCACGTGACTAAAAGTTAAGCCCAACATGTCTTGTTGAACCAACACTTGTGCATCAGTTTGCGCCCCTGCACCAATACCAATCACGGGCACAGCTGGGAACAGTTCGCTAATTTCCTGACCTACTTGAGCAGGCACACATTCAAGCAATAGTACTGCTGCGCCTGCATCCACGACTGCTTTACAATCCGCAATCAATTGATCGGCTGTTTCACGGGTACGTGCTTGAACTTTATAACCACCAAACACATGCACCGACTGTGGTGTTAAACCTAAATGCACACAAACAGGAATACCGTTACGAGTCAACACTTGAACCGTTTCATCCAACCATGCACCACCTTCTAGCTTGACCATCTGCGCACCAGATTGCATCACGATTTTTGAATTGATTAATGCATCATTCAATGTGGCATAGCTCATGAAAGGCAGGTCTGTCAAAATAAATGCATGTTTATTACCACGACGTACTGCCGCAGTGTGATATGCCATATCTTCAACAGTCACAGGCAAGGTCGAATCATGACCTTGAATGGTCATTCCCAATGAATCACCAATAAGAATACTATCTACTTCAGCAATTTCCATTGCCTTCGCCATGCTTGCATCGTAGCAAGTCAGGCAGGAAAATTTGCGGCCTTCCGCTTTAAATTTCTTTAAATCACTTAGACTAATCATTTCAATATTCCTCTGATGACGACTTTCTCAAGTAGCCATACAAAACTAAAGACTGGCCCAATTGCCTGCATCCAGCACAGTTAAATCTGGATTGTGCAAAATAGGTAAATCTTTTAATCGTTGTCCTTTAACGTGTAGATTTTCATCTAAATCCAACAAGGGTCTGAGCACAAAATCACGCTCTAACACGCCCACATGCGGTACGGTTAAACGTTCATTTTGAATCTGCTCTTCCCCATAGATCAGTAAATCTAAATCCAGCGTGCGCTCACCCCAATGACGTAAACGCACCCGGCCTGACTCTTTTTCAAAGCGTTGTAATTCATCCAACAAAGCCAAAGGCGCAAGATCTGTGATCAATTGCACTGCGGCATTTAAATAATTCGGTTGATCCTGCGGCCCCATCGGGGGGCTTTGGTACAGCTTAGATACTTGAACTACACCTAAACTCGCCAACTTATGCACAGCCTCAGTCAAAATCTGCTGAGAATCACCTAAATTGCTGCCCAGACCAATATATGTGATGGTCATTGTGTCGGCCCAAAAACAACCTGACTCAAGTCACGTTTCACCCGTTTCCGTTTTAAAATCGGATGGTCTGAACCTATTTCCCCACGCGCGGATGCCGCAACAATTGACACCGCTGGAATAGCTGAATGACTTTTAGGCTTACGTTGACGACGCCCACGAGGCTCAGGCTCGTTGACTAAAGGTTCAATTTCCACCTGTTGAGTCGTTGAAGCTTTTGGCTCAGTCTCATTGTGTCCCGCTTTACGACGACCTTTTGCACGTTGGCGGTTGTATTGGCTAATGGCGCGTTCTTTTTCATCAGCGCTCATTTGCTGATATTCATCCCACCACAGCCCCATGCCTTGTGTGCTGGTATCGCCTGATTTTTCACGCAACAATAAGAAGTCAAAACCGGCACGGAAACGTGCATGGCCTGACAGTGCCTCAATTTGTTGCGGTTTTGGGCTCAACAAACGGGTTTGCATTTCCCAAACTTCACGAATAAAAGTTTCGGCAAAACGCGGGATAATGGTCCGTGTCGCTTGACGTTTCAGTACGTCCAGACCAGCTTGAGCACGTGCTTCTGCAGGAGTAACCCCTTTATTTAGATAGAAGGCACAACGTTCTTGGAATGGAATCCAGAGCAGTACCGCATAGAAAAAGGCAGGGTTAATGGTTTTACCAACCGCAATACGCTGATCAGTATTTTTTGCAGCCAATTCAATAAATGGCGTCACGACAGGTTTTATATCAGCAAATAACTGATACCAAATACCGAAATCAATCAACATTGGGAGCACACGATTGAGATGCCCCATGGTAAATAATTTCTGCGACTCATCGTACAAACGGTGTGGAGAAACATCACGCAGTAATTGCGTTAATTCAGGTGTAAACACATCCAGAATTTTTTCATCAATATGAAAGTTTAACTTCGCAGCAAAACGTAATGTGCGCAGCATCCGGACAGGATCTTCTTCAAAGCGGAGTTGCGGATCACCGAGCAGACGTAAAGTTTTATGTTTAATATCATCAACTGCATGACAAAAATCCAGCACTTCGTCTTTGCGCGGTTGGTAATACATGGCATTAATTGAAAAGTCACGACGAGCAAAATCTTGCTGAATCGTCCCCCAATTATTATCACGTAAAATCATACCTGCTGCTGAGGTCACCGCCTTTTTCGGTGGTGCACGGAAGGTCGCAACTTCGATCAGCTCACGTCCTGAATAGACATGAGCCAGCTCAAAACGACGACCGATAATACGGCAACGTCGTCCGAAGACTTCTTTCACCTGAGATGGTGTCGCATTAGTAACGGCATCAAAATCTTTCGGTGTATGGCCTAACATCAGGTCGCGAACACCGCCGCCGACGATATAAGCTTCATAGCCTGCCTTTGTTAAAGCATCAATCACATCTAAAATGGAAGAAGGTAATTGTGCGGTTGATAAACCACATTTGGACGCGCGCAAAGTTTGCAAAAGACGCTGTCTCCTACGTCTGGACGTAAAATTCTTAAGATGTCGCTAATGATATCTCTAACACAATCAAAGGGCAATTTGATTCTCCCAATGCTGAACATGAGCTTAAGCTATTTCTCTGGTCTTGCCTTAACCTATAATGCCAATCTTGCCTTATTTTTTGCAAACAATGCAGGCCCCACGCCTTTCACCAATTGAATATCTTCGATGCTTTTAAACAGACCATTTTTTTGACGATAGGCCACTATGGCTTCGGCTTTTTTCTGTCCAATACCGCTTAACACTTGCAATTGTTCAACCGTTGCTGAATTTAAGCGTACACGATCTTGGCTACTTTTCGAGTCAGTTGTCGGCCTCGATAAATAGTAATTTGCTGAATTAGGTGTTTGCACATTTTGTTTTTTCGCATTTTTTGCTGTTTTCAGTTGCTGATCCTGCGCTTGTTGCATGGCTTTCCATTCAGCGTAGCCCGAAGGGCTTTGAGCATAGGTCAAATCTGCCATTAAACTCAAAACCAAGACAAGAAGTTGCGTAAAGTATTTATTCTTTAGGGTGTGGTTCATACAGCGCCTGTGGTTTTAATTGTTGTTTGGCTTGCTCCCACAACTGATCCATTTCAGCCAAGGACAAGTCTGCTATATTTTTTTGTTGTAAGTCTGCCTGTTGCTCAATATAGGCAAAACGGCTTCGAAACTTATGAATGGTACTTAAAAGTGCCATTTCACTTGAAAGGCCTATCTTACGGCCAACATTGACCAGAGAAAATAAACAATCACCAAATTCGTCAAATATTTCGTCGGAATTTTGCCCTGCAACTGCTGCACGGAACTCGGCTAACTCTTCTTCTAATTTGCCATACGCCCCTTGTACATCTGGAAAATCAAAACCGATTTTCGCCACATTTTTTTGAATTTCATCGGCTTGCGCTAAAGCAGGTGCATGCTTAATATCCGCTAAGCGCGACTGTGGCTTACCTTGTTTTTCTTGCTGCTTAATTTGCTGCCATAATTCGGCTACTTCCTCTGCATTTAAAGCAGCAAATTGATCTGCTTGAAACACATGTGGATGACGGCGAATCAATTTATCGGTAATCGCTTGAACCACATCAGAGAAATCAAAAGCACCTTGTTCACTGTACATTTGCGCTTGAAACACCACTTGCAAAAGCAAGTCACCCAATTCATCACGCACTTCATCAGTATTGCCTGAACGTACCGCCGCTTCAACCTCATAGGCTTCTTCAATCGCATAGCGCGTTAAGCTTTGTGGTGTCTGCTTTTGATCCCATGGACATTTGTTGCGAAGTTCTTGCATCACCGCCAATAATTGTTCCATGTTGACACCTTTACTCATGAGTAATTTATTCCATCAAATAAAAATAATTTGCTATGCTCAGAGGACTCAAGGATAGAGCATAAAAATAAAAGGAAGCATAACATGCAAAGTATTTTTATCAGTGGCGCTGCTCAGGGAATTGGTGCAGCAATTGCGCGTTTGTTTATTCAACACGGCTATAAAGTCGGGTTGTATGACATTAACCATGCTCAAGTAGAAAATTTGGCAGTACAATTGGGTGAAAATGCCAAAACTGGACTGTTAGATGTCACTGATCCGGCACAATGGCAGACCGCATTGCAAGATTTTTCTGCGTGGGCTGGGCAATTGAATATTTTAGTGAATAATGCGGGAATTTTATATTCTGGTCCTTTTGAACATACCGATTTAGCTGCGCATCATCGAACGATCGATATTAATATCAAAGGCGTGATCAATGGTTGTTATGCTGCGCTTCCCTATTTAAAACAAGCTGATTTTGCGCGCGTCATTAATTTGTCTTCCGCTTCCGCTATCTATGGGCAAGCCGATTTAGCCACCTATTCCACTTCAAAATTTGCAGTTCGTGGCTTGACTGAAAGCCTCGACATTGAATGGCAAAAATATGGCATTCGCGTTTTAGATGTCATGCCTTTATTTGTACAAACGGCGATGGTCAAAGACATGAATGCACAAAGTATCAAAAAAATGGGCGTCAATCTTCAGCCTGAAGATGTTGCTCAACAAATCCTCAAATTAGCTCAAATCAAAGATCATCCATGGATACCGACTCATACACTTGTCGGGATAAAAGCGAAATTTTTATTTAATGTATCGAAACTCAGCCCACAGTTTGTGAACCGTTTAAGCAATTTATTCATTGCACACAAACCGCAATAACACGAATGACTTTTCACTTAATATTGCAATAACGCCGATACTTAAATTACATAACTTTACACAAAAGTTACATTTTGACAGGACAAAATACATTTTTTTGCATAATATTCACCCGCCCACAACATTCGGGTTTTTATTTTCTAACAATAAAAGTGAAATTATTCATGAAAAAATTACTTGTTCTTGCAACTGCTACAACGATTTCTATTTCTGCTTTTGCAACCACTCAATTTGCAACGTCTGAATTAAAAGCGATGGACTGTGCAACACTTGCAGTAGAAAAAGCAAACGCTAAGCGCTCGCTTGAAGCTGCTGACAAAAACCTTGCAAACATCCAAGCTTCTGCTCAAGCACCAGGTAAATCTTTAAGTAAATTTGCTGGTTTAGCGGGTGGCGCACTTTCTGCTTTCGGTGGTAACTCTGAAAAAGCGGCTCGTGCAAGCAACATCGCAAACAGCCTAGCAGGTGAGCAAGATACTTCTGACGCAAACAACTTAGAAGTTCAACAAGCAAACAAAACTGCTGCTCAAGCAAACATTGACAACATTGGTATCTACCAAGGTTCTAAAAAATGCAAAATCTAATCTAAATTTGCTTTAGATCTGATTCAAAAAAACCTTGTTCAGCCAGAGCAAGGTTTTTTTATGTTGAAAACAAATCAATTCGCTCAGCTACACCCCTGTCCACACACGTTGAACATCATCACGCATATTGCTTTAATTCAACTTGAGGAAAGTTAAATCCTTTACAGGATTGTTCACTCTGCCAAGCCACAGTCAACATCACATGCGGCAGTTGAATATTTTGATAAGCCAATACACCTAACTTGGGATGTTCACACATTCCCCCATTTTGATCGGCCAAACACTGGGTATTTAAGTCTTTTAAATCCAGCCGAATACCTAAACCAGAGGCCTTTAATACCGCTTCTTTGGTGGTCCAAATCTTAAACCAATAAGCAGAATCTTGATTTTCTAACTGCCAATTTTTCAACTCTTCCGGATGAAAGGCATGTAATGCCAATGACTCAAATCGAACTCGACGTTGCAAATCCTCAATATCCACCCCCAAATGGGCAATTTTTTCACTCGTTGCCAATACATAATGTTGTTGACTATGACTATGATTAAAATGAAAATTAGGATAATCAATTAAATACGGTTTCCCATACTCTGTTTTGGCAAAATCGGTATTTTGTAGATTTACCTTTAACTGCTGCCCAAGCAACTGATTCCGAAATTGATAGATCAAGGCCCTTTTTTCTGCAACCTGCGCTGTGCGACTTAAAGTCGTGGATGGCTCAGGGATAATTTTAGACAATGCCGCCAATTCTAGTTGTATCTTTGCCATCGTTGGCCATCTCCGCACTGTTTACGACATCTATATATTTACATTTGAGTTTACTACAGCGCATCTTAATTTGTTTTTATCGCACTTAATTTGTCGTTAAATTCAAGTTGAGGATTATGCACCATTATTTAGAATTATTTAATATTTAATTAATTTTCAAATAGTTATTTTTAAAATAATAAATTTTAGATAAAATACTCTAATTGTTTTTTGCTTGTTTAATTTATATAGGGGAATTTTTCAATGTTTAAGAAAACGGCTACAGCTTGCGCCATTTGTATGATTTCACTCAGCTCACAAGCAGGCTTGCTAGATGCTGCAGTCGCGGTCATGGGTGCAAAAAATGGTGCCATTATGGATCAAGCTGAAGCGCGCATGAATCAAAGTCGTGAAGAAGCAGCTTATGCTGTAGCTCAAGCAGATCGTGCTTATGCTGCAAATGCCAATCCAGCCAGCAACACAAATAACAGTGTGTATAGCACAGGTTATTTAAAAACCTTGGATTGCACTGACCTTGCGGTAGAACGTAAGACTTTCGAACGTACACTTGAAGCCTCAAATGCAGTAGCCACTCAAGTAAGCGTTCAACAAAATAACCAAATGTCAAAATGGGCAGGCTTAGCGGGTAATGCTCTTTCTGCTTTCGCAGGCCAATCTGAAACTGCTGGACGCATGGGACAATTCGTAAATGCTTTTGCAGGCACGAATAACACCCAAACCAATACAGCCAGCGCACAACAGGCGGCTGAAGTTGCACAAGCCAACATCGACAATATTAAAATTTATCAAAGTGCGAAAAAATGTAAAATCTAAGTCTGGCTTGACTAAGAAAATAAAAAAGCCCATCTTCTGATGGGCCTCTTTATTGAAATAGGTATTTAAAACTTAACGCTTAAATTTTTTCTCAGCTTTCTTGAATTTCTGCACATAACGGCGTTTACGTGCTGCAGTACGTTCATCAATTTGCGATTTACGCCCTTCAAATGGGTTATCTGAAGTTTTAAATTCAATTTTGACGGGTGTACCTTCAAGCTTATAGACTTTACGGAACACGTTTTCTAAATAACGACGATAATCCGCTGGCGTTTTATCCACTTTGTTACCATGAATCACAATAGTTGGTGGATTTTGTCCGCCCATGTGTGCATAACGCATTTTAATACGACGACCTTGCACCATTGGCGGTTGATGTGCATCTGTTGCATCATTCAGAATTTGAGTGATTTTCGCAGGAGACACTTTCAAATGTGATGAGTCATACGCACGGTGAATCGAAGGATAAAGATCACCAACACCTGTTCCATGCAATGCAGAAATCAGATGAATTTTCGCCCAAGGAATAAAGTCAAAGCGACGATCCACATCCAATTTACATTGTTTGCGATCATACTCAGACATGTTATCCCATTTGTTGATCGCAATCACCATGGCACGGCCTGCTTCAAGTGCATAGCCGATTAAATGTAAATCTTGCTCAACAATACCATCACGGGCATCGACCACAATCACCACCACGTGTGCATCTTTCATCGCTTGTAAAGTTTTCACAATTGAGAATTTCTCAATCATTTCATCAACTTTACCTTTACGACGAACACCGGCTGTATCAATTAAAGTGTATTTACGACCATCACGTTCAAACGGAATATAAATCGAGTCACGTGTAGTCCCCGGTTGGTCAAATGCCACAACACGGTCTTCACCGAGCAAACGGTTGACCAAAGTTGATTTACCCACGTTTGGACGACCAATAATCGCAAGACGTAAACCGGTGTCTTTATCATGCTGTTCAGCACTTTCGTCTTCTGGTACATCTGCCAACACGTCTTCAAGCATTTGCTGAACACCGCGGCCGTGACTCGCTGCAACTTGTAGCGGCTCACCCATACCCAACTTGAAAAATTCAACCAATGCCGCTTCGGCGTGTACACCATCGACTTTGTTGGCAACAAGGAAGACTTTTTTACCTAAGGTACGTAAGTCACGTGCAATTTGCTCATCCGATGCTAACAAACCAGCGCGCGCATCAACCACAAAGACAATAATATCTGCTTCATGAATGGCAGTTTTTGATTGCTCTGCCATGTAAGAGTCAATACCACCTTCTGTTTCGCCAATACCACCAGTATCAACAACAATAAAGGATTTATTTTGATAGGTCGCATCACCGTATTTACGGTCACGAGTCAGACCAGCAAAGTCAGCAACGAGAGCATCACGGCTCTTGGTAATCTGGTTAAACAACGTTGATTTTCCGACGTTCGGACGACCAATGAGCGCAATTACGGGTTTCATAGATTAACCTTTATTCAAGATCAGCCAGTTTGGTCTGGTCTGAACATCAGAAAGCACAGGAAGAAGGGAAATAGGATAAATACCTAAAATAAATAAAAACACGGGGCATTGAATATTCAATCCCCCGCGTTCAAAAATACGGTTTGGCTTATTTTAACATAAGCCGCAGAAAATTTAACGGTTCTGCCAAATACTTAAAGCGCCCTTACGAGTCGAGACATACAGCTGGTTGTCAATGACACGTAATGAGCGAACTTCGCCACTGGTTTTTGAACGACCAACAAGCTCACCTGTGGCTGGATTAATGAGGTGTAATACACCATCTAAATCACCCACCACAAGCTCTTGACCGAGCATGACAGGATTACTCAACTGGCGATTGAGTAACTGATCATTTTCCCACAGTTTTTGACCTGTGGTAATTTCATAAGCCACGATTTTACCATCTGTTTGCGCAACAAACACACCATTACCCACAACTTCAGGGCGTTGAATGCTACTCGCATCATTGCTCCAAATCACTTGCTGACTGGCTAAATCCAGTGCAGTGACCTGACCTTGATAGCTGGTAGTAATTAAGAATTGACCTGCAACCGTTGGTTCGCCATCAATATCAATCAGACGTTGAATATCAGAGCGACCATCCGACACCGCAACGCGGCGCTGCATTTTCGGAATACCACTAAGCGCATCAATGACATAAATATAGGCATTTGATGAAGCAATCAGCACATGACGCGCATCGAGTGCCACAGGTGCAGCCATACCACGTAAGCTGAATTGTACATTCGGCAAACTATAAGTCCACGTTTGCTGGCCTGTTGCAACATCGTTCGCATAGACCGTGCCATCATTGGTCACAGAAATCACACGACCGGCTTGAATCAGTGATGGTGAAAGTAGCGCACCAGATAATTGCACCACCCATTTTTGCTCACCAGTTGCTTGATCTAAAGCAAAAAGCTGACCTTTGGCATTACCAACAACCACAATCCCATCTGCTGCTTCAACACCGGCACTTAAGCCCTGCTTTGAAACTTTAGTTTGCCACAAGCGGTCTTTACCTTTGTACGCTTGCACTTCACCATTCGGATTGATGGTAAAAATCACACCATTATCGACATCCATACGTAAACGTAATGGATCGGCTTCTTCAGTTGAAGCAACACTGCTTGAAAATACAGCCGCCAATGTTTTTGCCTGTGATAATTTAGGCAATGGATTTGGTTTTACTTTTTCTACTTTTCCTTTGCTGGCACAACCCGTCAAAGCAAGTGTTAAAACTGTCAGCGCACAGGTAATTTTGTATTTTCTATTCATTCAGCTGCTTCCACTTGTGTATCTATAATTGGACGTTCAATTTCAGGATCATCAACTAAAACGCCGACACTTTCGAGTTTAATTTGTAAAATTTGACGTTCTTCTTGTCGCTCAACCAAGTTATTCCATGCACTTTGATAAGCTTTTTTTGCATTTTCAGTATCATTTTTTGCAACATAGATGTCGCCACGTGCTTCATCCGCAGTTGCTTTAAATGCAGGATCTCTCACTGCATCTAGAGTTTTCAGGGCTTCATCAAATTTCTTCTGAGCCAATTGTGAATAAGCCAAACGTAATTTCACCAGTTGCAGCAAGCCTGTGTCGTCTACTTTTGAGTTTTCAACTTTCTTTAAAGCTTTTTCTGCACTAGCATAATCCGCTTTATCATACGCCAATTTTGCCATGAGCAACTGAGTTTGAATGGCTTGTGGCGAATCAGGTGCTTCTTTCATAATTTTATCTGCAGTTGCAGAAAGTTGTGTGAAAGCATCTCCTGTAACCGATTGTGCATCATCCATCAATTGCTGAACTTTGGCTGTTTCCATTTGAGATTCAGCCAAAGTTTTCTTCTGCCAGTATTCCCATCCGAAAAAGGCAATTAACGCAATTAAAATGCCGCTAACGATGGCAGAGCCATATTTTTTAGCAAACGATTTTAAATTATCAAGTTGTTCTTCATCACTCAATGCGCTCATGAAACTACCCTTTTCCTTATGTTATATGACTTATTTTGAAGAAATTTTATCAATAATGAAATGAACAAAGTCTGCAACATTCACTTCATGTTGTTCAGCAATTGCAAGTTCTTTCACCAATACTTGAGCTACTGCTTGCTCACGCTCGCCATAAATGACTGCAAACAAAGCACCTGCTTGATCGGCCTTTTTCATTTGTGACTTCATTGAACCTTGTGAACCTACTTTCAAGCGTATACGGCTACCCGCAGCTTCAAGTTGATCACGGATTTGCTCAGCAAGCACCAAGGCTTTGCCTTGAGTTGCAGGATCTGAGACCAAGAACAGTTCACAATCACGTACAGGTGTATTGTCTTCCACTTGTTCAAGCAAAAGAAGTAAACGCTCCATCCCCATGGCAAAACCAACAGCCGGTACAGATTGATCAGCTTTGCCTTTCAATTGCCCCACGAGACCGTCATAGCGACCACCGGCACACACTGTACCTTGTGAGCCCAAATGAGTAGTAGTCCATTCAAATACGGTCTTGTTGTAGTAATCCAGACCTCGAACCAGTTTTTGGTTAATCACAAAACCAATACCGGCTTCAGTTAGGTACTGCTGTAACTGTGCAAAATGTGCCAAAGTTTCTTCACCCATAAAATCGTGAAGTTTTGGCGCATTTTCCAAAATTGCTTGGGTTTTTTCGTCTTTAGAATCTAAAATACGCAGTGGATTGGTCGTTAAACGGCGCTGTGAATCTTCATCCAAATCAGCTTTATGTGATTCCAAAAAATCAACCAATGCAGCACGATAAGCGGCACGTTCTTCCGACTCACCCAAAGTGTTCAGTTCAAGTTGAACTTTATCTGCAACACCCATGCGTTTCCACAGACGCGCAGTCATCAAAATCAGTTCAGCATCTTGATCTGGTGTCGCCACACCAAAGGTTTCCACACCAAATTGGTGGAACTGACGATAACGGCCTTTTTGCGGTTTTTCATAACGGAACATCGGTCCGATATACCATACGCGCGGTGTTGCACCACGTAGCAAGTTATGCTCAAGCATGGCACGTACACAGCCTGCAGTTCCTTCCGGACGCAAAGTCAAAGACTCCGGTGGATTACCTTTGTCTAAGAAGGTGTACATTTCTTTTTCAACAATATCTGTAGCATCACCAATAGAGCGTTTGAACAGATGTGTCTGCTCCACAATCGGCAAGCGGATTTGTTGATAGCCGTAAGCATCCATCAAACTCGATAGATGCTGTTCTAGACGTCTCCATGCAGGGGTTTGCGTAGGAAGAATGTCATTAAAACCTTTGATTGCGACGATTGAACTCATGATCTACTCAGAAAAACCTGTGCGAATAATCTCTTTAGATTTAGCTTTTTCAAGCTCTTTAACACGTTGACGAACCATTGTTTCGATTTCATCAACCAATTGATTTGTGTCAATTAAATGACTTTTATCACCATTACGATATACCAGTGAACGTGGACTTGCACCCACAACACCGATATCGGCTTCTTTGGCTTCACCCGGACCATTCACTTTACAACCAATGACTGAAACATCCATGGGTACACGAACATCTTCCAGACGCTCTTCCAAGGTTTGCATCACTTTAATCACGTTAAACTCTTGACGTGAACAACTTGGGCAGGCAATAAAGTTAATGCCATTCGAACGGAGACCAAGTGATTTTAAAATATCAAAACCGATCTTCACTTCTTCTTCTGGCTCAGCTGCCAATGAAATACGCATGGTGTCACCAATGCCTTCCATCAACAAACCACCCAAAGCAATTGCAGATTTGACTGAACCTGTGCGGTAAACACCGGCTTCGGTCACACCCAAATGTAATGGATTATCAATTTGTGCAGACAGCAAACGGTACGCATCCATGGTTAAAAACACATTCGATGCTTTAACGGATACTTTAAATTCGTGAAAATCCAAACGGTCCAAGATATCAATATGACGCATTGCCGATTCAAGCAAAGCTTGACCCGTCGGCTCGCCATATTTTTTCTGAATATCTTTTTCCAGTGAGCCAGCATTGACCCCAATACGCATGGAAATATCATTATGACGTGCTGCTGCCACCACTTCACGAATTTTGGCTTCAGAACCAATATTTCCCGGGTTAATACGCAAGCAATCTGCACCCAAATCTGCAACACGCAGCGCAATTTTATAGTCGAAGTGAATATCAGCAACTAATGGCACTTGCACACGTTTACGAATTTCACCAAATGCTTCAGCCGCTTCCATCGTTGGCACAGAAACACGCATAATGTCTGCGCCAACATCTGCACAGCGTTGAATCTGTGCAACGGTTGCATCCACATCACAGGTTTCTGTATTGGTCATACTTTGGATGCTAATCGGCGCATCACCACCGACATAAACCGAACCTACTTTAATTTTGCGAGTTGGACGGCGCTTAATTGGATTTTCAATCATGATTCAGTCGACTCTGTTGTCCCTTAACGTGATAAGCGGAAATCAGCTTTGCCGTTTACGGTATATGGTGACAATGAAATATTTTCATTATTTAAGCTGAGTGACACGGCTTCAGCATCATCCAAACGAATTTGGAAAGGTGTTTCACCATTTAGATTTAATGTAGATGCCTGACGACCTGTTGCCAACACTTTTCCAGTTGAATCCACAATATGCACCGAAGTCGGACGATTAAAAGTCAATGTCAGTTGATCACCGCTGATCGCAGCATTACCACCATTCATATCCAGTACCTGAACTTCTGCACTAGAATCGGTAGTGACTGTTTCATCATTACTACTACTCGACGACAGACCTTGTACCAATGCAACAAGCAAACCAATGACAATAATTACAGCCAATGCAATCAGACCGCGCTTCATCCATTTACGATTACGGTCACGGTTTGAACCCGGCAATTTACCCATAATTTTAATGGGTGAATTATTTAAGGCGTGATTCGGCAATAGACCTGTGTCATTGGCATAAATATCATCAAAACGTTGAATAATATTGGTGGCATCGACCTTGAGAAATTTCGCATAGGTACGATAGTAGCCTTTAATAAAGGTGGCTTCAGGCAAAGATTTGTAGTCATCTTGCTCAAGTGCGGTCAGCGTTTTTACTGGAATTTTCAGTTCCGCTGCGACAGCTTCAAGTTCCAGTTTTTGAGTAATACGTACTTGACGTAAATACTCACCTGGGCGTTGTACATTTCCTAATGCATTTGGAGCTACGCTCGAACCATTCGATTGCGGTGAATTAGGATTTACTTCCATACGGCCTCAGTACTGTACTGTAATTGCAAATAACGTTGGTATTCAGGACTTTCCGGGAACAACGCACGCATCTGGTTCACCAGTACCTGCATACCCAAATTGTCGCCATTGGCACGCGCTATTCGAATGCCAATCCAAAGTGCGCGCGCACCCTGATTTTTTTGACCTACTGATCGAACAAATTGTTCATACATTTGTGTCGCAGCAGGGAGTTGCTGATTCAAATAAAAAATTTCAGACAACTCTAACATTGAAACATAGGAATCACGATTGGCCTGAAGGGCTTGTTTGAATGATTTTTCAGCATTCGCAACATCACCAACTTTCAAGTAAATTCGACCTAAGTTTTCCAATGCTCTTGAACGTTGGTCATAACCCAGGGTAGAACCTGCAATGCTCAACTGTTCAATGGCGTCATTATAGCGCTCAACTTGGTATAAATACGTACCGTAGTTGTTACGCGCTTGAGAATTTTTTGGATCTGCAGAAATCGCTCGTTTAAAATAACTATCTGCTTTTTCCATATTTTCTTTACTGCCTTCTTGTTGCAGTAATACGCCCATCATCATATTGGCTTGTGAATCGCGTGAATTCACCTCAAGCGCCTGATCTAATGCACGTTTTGCAGCATCTAAATCCCCTGACTTTAAATGTTCAACAGCCAATTGTGTCCGAATCTTTACGGCTTTTTCTGGGTCTTTCTTGCCTACATCTGGTGTTTGACACGCAGTTAATGCCAAAACTGATGCACATAAAGATGAAACGAAAGCGAACTTTAACGTTAACTTTTTCAATTGGCTGCCTCTTTATTATCCCTGTGAGCGCAGAATCTCATTTTGCTGCGCTACTTTCTTTTTCCATTGCTCCGCACGACGAGTACGGTCAGCAACTTGCCCCACGAGTTGACCACACGCAGCATCAATATCATCGCCACGTGTTTGACGAATCGTACACACAAAACCGGCATCAGACAAAGTTTTTTGGAAAGAAATAATGCGGTTACGGCTAGAACGGCCATATGGCGCATGCGGAAATGGGTTAAATGGAATTAAATTAATTTTGCTTGGCAAGTTTTTCAACAACTTTAACATTTGCTGTGCATGTTCAGGGTGGTCGTTCACACCATCCAACATCACATATTCAATCGTCACATGTTTACGCGAACTTTCATTACCATCTTTGGCAATATAACGTTGGCACGCAGCAATGAGTTGTTCCAATGGATATTTTTTATTGATCGGCACCAACTCGTTGCGTAACTCATCATTTGGCGCATGCAGTGAAATTGCCAAAGCGACATCAATATCTTGGGCCAATTGGTCAATTTTCGGCACCACGCCTGACGTTGACAGCGTCACGCGGCGTTTAGACATACCATAGGCAAAGTCATCAAGCATGATACGCATGGAATTCAATACTGCATCGTAGTTGAGTAATGGCTCGCCCATACCCATCATCACCACGTTGGTCACTGAACGCTCACGCTCCGCCACTGGCACATCTTCCATATAAGAGAAGTTTGCCATCCAAAGCTGTCCAATGATTTCAGCTTGGCTTAAGTCACGTTGAAAACCTTGTTTCCCTGTCGAGCAGAATGAACAGTCGAGAGCACAGCCCACTTGTGAGGAAATACACAAGGTCTTACGTGCACCCGTTTTGTCTTCAGCCGGAATCAGCACCGTTTCAACCAATGAACCCGCACCATCACCAACACGGAACACCCACTTACGCGTGCCGTCTTTAGAATAGTTTTTATGCACCACTTCTGGCGCTTTAATTTCACAAATCTTTTCCAATTTTTCGCGCAATTTGCCTGAGATATTAGTCATCTCAGCAAAATCTGTCACAAAGAACTGGTGAATCCATTTCATCACCTGCCCTGCACGGAATTTCTTCTCACCCATATCTTCGAAGAATTTTTCCATTTGCGGACGTGACATGCCCAGTAAATTCACTTTTTCTACAGTACTGTGCTGTGTCGGAGCGGATGGAGATGGTTGCTGCGCATCAGATACAGCTGATGTAGCGACGACTTCAGTACTCATGTGTAATTACCTAAACCATGTCTAAAGATAAAAGGAGATGCTCAGTATTTGAGCTGAAAAATTATTCAGAGAATAAAAAAACCAGACAAGCAGTATACCACTTATCTGGTTTGAATACTTCGTATTAACGAGTACGTGGTGCGATCTCAGTTTGAGCGAAGAAGTAGTTAACTTCACGATCAGCAGACGCTACAGAGTCAGAACCGTGAGCAGCGTTTTCGTCGATGCTTACAGCGAAGTCTGCACGGATTGTACCAGGAGCAGCTTCTTTAGGATTCGTTGCGCCAAGGATATCACGGTGAGCAAGAACTGCGTTTTCACCTTCAAGTACTGAAACAACAACTGGACCAGAAGTCATGAATGCAACGAGGTCAGCAAAGAAACCACGTTCTTTGTGCTCAGCGTAGAAGCCTTCAGCTTCAGCTTGAGTCAAGTGTTTCATTTTAGTTGCAACAATTTGAAGACCCGCTTTTTCGAAACGAGCAAAGATGTCGCCGATGTGGTTTTTAGCAACTGCGTCTGGTTTAACGATAGATAAAGTACGTTCAATAGCCATGATTGGCTCCTTAAGTCAATTTGACGTGAAATTTTGCCGCATTATACCGAATAATGCGCTATTTTCTGCTTTTGCAATGTAAAAAAGTTGCTTTTTTTGATCGAAGGATCAACTTGCCTCGTCAATCCAAGCCATCTGGATTCCTTCAAGCAGACCTTCAGTCGACTTTTCAGGATCATCGGTGAAATTAGGCAATGCACAAACCCATGCATGTAGGTCGGTAAAACGAATCCATTGCGGATCAACATCAGGATGAGCTTCATAGAGCTCAATTGCGATATCGATAGTATCTGTCCAGCGTAAACCCATGGGTCTTCCTAACATCGAATAAAAAATGATGCGTTACTTTAACAAATTTTGTGAATTCAACGTCAAAACAGTTTTTTATTTTTTATGACCAGATTTATCTAACGCCTATGAAACTTTTGCTCTTTATAAAACCATACCAAGCATGGGGGCGCATGCAATAATCCCACAGCCCACACTTGCACCAATGACTGCTCCGACCGCAACATCACTCGGATAATGTAAACCCAAAATCATTCGAGACAGTGCCACCAACAAAGTGAATGGCAACATTAAAACTAATAATACAGGTTGGATAAAGCCCAGTACCGTTGTTGCCATCACGGCATGTAAAGTATGACCTGAAGGAAAACTAAAATGATCCAAAGGTCGCTCCCCCAAATGAATCACTTGATGCACTTGATAGGGTCGTGGTCGTACCGTTTTCTTTTTCAGTATTTTATATAAAGTTGTGCCGACTGAACCACCTAGCAAGACATAAACAATCTGAAAACTATAGGCAATTCCTTGCAAAAACCATACTGCTGCCAGCATCACACACCAAAAGACCCCATCACCTAATCGACTGATCATTTTAAAAAACTGGGCAATAGCCTGCTGGCGAGAAAAATGATTCAGGTAAATACAGCCTCTTAAATCTAAATGAAGTATTCTTGTTTTTGCATTTTTAAAACTCATCGCTCATCTCCTGTCTACAATCGCAAACTGACTGTGGTGGGGTTTAGCTCATTTTTAACGTTATTATGTTTACCGCCACTATTTTCACCTTTTTTATCTAAATCTAAGTGTAGAAATTGTTTCTGACAGCAAGATGATGTTGTGATGACAGTTATGTGAATATATCTCAAAAGGATGAATCAAAACCACACATTGAATTTCAGTTAGGCCAATATGGCTTAATCCACAACAGCATAAAGTGCTTGCTCAAACTGCTGCACAGGATGTTGCCAACCTATTTTTACTGCATCCAATGCTGCTTCACGTCCCATTTCACGTAAACGCACACGCGATGGTAATTGCTGCATGTGGAGAATCAGTAGGTCAGTACACCCAATTGGATTCAGCCAACCGGATATCCATCACGCACATGCTGACCTGCGCAAACAGCATCATAGGCGATAACAGGCAAATCACTGACCATGGCTTCTAATACAACATTACCAAAGGTTTCTACCTAACTTGCAAAGACCAATTTTTCAAAGGATACCTTGCGGTGACTGTCGATACCCAACATAAATCCAATACCATGATTTCTTACGGTTTTTAGATTTTCAGTTGATGAGTACCCACTATCTCCAGTAATAAATCGGATGTCTGCCCCCATTGAAGAACCTCATTTAACATATCTATAAAGTAATCATTCTTGGTTTTATTTTCAGATTTGTCATAAATTCTGAAATTTATAGGCACATTTTTACCCTGCAGATCTATCGCATAAAGTGTAATGAGATTGATGTCTTTCACTGAACGAGGGTGTTTACTAGACCAGAAAGACCGATTAAATCTATATGTTGACTATAAGGTTTACCTAATACAGCATCATCTAAAATAATAATAACAAGTTTATTATTATCAATGCATTGTATAGCATTATTATATAAACTTTGTGGACAGTAATTTTCACGTTCTAAGAAATGATTCTCGCTGTCGTGAGAGATTTGATAGGTATCTGCAAGTTGCGTACCACTTATAGAATGTGGTTCCGTCATGAGAAATCCCATATAGATGGGTAAATTACATTGGGCTGTTGAAACATGTTTAGTTTTTCTGATCACTTAGATGTTAGACAGCTTATTTATTGTTTTTTAATACTGTCAATGCGTAAGTCCTATGATATTAGGTGCTTATCGGATTTTTTGCATTTATTTATACGATTATTCGTCTAACTTATAGGGTTATTTATTGATTAATTTTCAGACCTGACTTATTTCATCAACCGATACTCAAATGATGATATGGGCAAAAATTTAGCTCAAAAGCTTTAAGATTTTGAGCTAAACCAATTTTTCCATGAACTGGTTTGACGTGTTTCGATAGCCACTGTCGGAATGAGCTCGTGTTTTAGCACGTTGACCTGCCCCACACTTTTCGCCAATCGAGCTTTCACCGAATGTATACATTCGCGATCACCAAATTCGCAACGGTCTAGACTTGAACCACCACATGGGCCATTGGCCAAACCTTTGGGACAAGTTTCAGGGCAAATATACAAGGTTTCCCCCAAGCGACATTGTCCACAACTTTCACAGCCAACAATCCCGTGTTTGGTGATAAATTCGGTTGAAAGTAAGGCTTGATCAGCTTTGGGGCGATTCCAGATTTTGGATGAAAAAACCAAGCCACCTACACCTTTGGCCACTTTTGAGCTAAAAAATAGTTCATGCATCATATGCATACTTTTATATTTCAGTACCTGCTCACGAGGCGCTGCGTGGTCGTTTGCACCTTCTGGTTGAAAATCTAGCGTAGATATTGTTTGCCAAAGTTCATCACAACGCAAACGGCATTCAGCCAGACTTAAGCCTGCATATTTTACAATCGCCTGTTGTAGCTTTTCCTGCTCTTCAGGTTTATGACATGCTGACAGATGAATCCCAGCATAACCTAAATGACGACAAATTAAAATTTGTAAGGCACAGCGTGCGTAAACATTTTGTTCTGCTTGCACGGCATTGAACTGTTGTTCATTTTCTAGAAAATTCAACATCGAGGAAGTAAGCACAATACCTGCAACTTTTTGTTTTTTCATAAAACGTGCGCGGGCAAAAGTCAGCGGCATAACACAGACCATCACTGGAATCCGAGGATAATGCAGTTGCATGAATTGCTGAGAGCGACTAAGTGCCTCTACATCAAAACCCAATTGGGTAATGACAAAATTAGCCCCTGCTTGAATTTTTTTCTGTAATTTGTAGTACTGTGCATCACGCTCCGCTTCAGCATATTTAAAGGGGTTAAACGCCACCCCAAGATAAAAACCACCATGTTGTTTCGCGGCAATCACCTGATTCACCGATTCTAAATAGCGACTGCGCAAGGCTAGATTTTCTGCACCATCGTTATGCTGTTTCAGCTTATCGCCTGAAAGTAACAATAAATTTTGTATGCCCTGTTGCTGTGCCGTTACTAAAAACCGTTCAAAATCGGCAATATCTCGTCCTTTACCTGAATAATGCAGGATTTTTTCTGCTTGCTCAGGATATGTTGACATCATGTCTATCGGTGCAGGATCGGTATCCGTTTGCACACGATCTGCTAAAGTCATACAAGTTGGAAAACCTGCAAATGTCGTGGGCACAGGCTGAGGCTTTGCAGTTGTAAGGTACTCAAAAGAGATACAAAACTGGCGTTGGATTAAATATTGAGAAAATAGAGACATAGCAAAATCGGGAGAGATAAGAGGTGCAAACTGCACTAAAGTTTATAAAATTATAAATTATTCATAGCAAAAGATAAATTGTATGTGTTACACGCCAGACATTTTTGTCATGCACAAACGCTGTCGTCGTTGCGTTGTATCGAAATGTACCCAACAGCAAATTATGCTACTATTGCGCCCGTTCTGAAATGCAGCTTTTTTCAGCATACTTTGTCATCTTTCCAAATGACCTTTAAGCTCCATTTTGATCGTCTCTCCTCTTGTTCATTTAAGGCGTAATTTTTTAATGACTGATCTCAATACCATTGAAAATAAACTTCAACCACGAATCAGTGTTGCGCCGATGATGGATTGGACTACCAAGGATTATCGATTCTTTGCCCGTCTGTTTAACCCGAATGTGATTCTCTATACCGAGATGGTCACCACAGGTGCTATTTTATTTGGTGGGGCAAATCGTCATTTGGACTATAACCATGAAGAACATCCGATTGTTTTACAACTCGGCGGCTCAAATCCTAAAGATTTAGCAATCTGTACGAAGATGGCACAAGACTGGGGCTATGACGAAGTCAACCTCAATGTTGGTTGCCCAAGTGACCGCGTACAAAACAATAAAATTGGCGCCTGCCTCATGGCAGAACCAGACCTCGTGGCAGAATGCATAGCTGAAATGCGTCATGCGGTAGATATTCCTGTAACGGTGAAACACCGTATCGGAATTGATGACATGCAGTCTTATGAAGAAATGCTGCATTTTGTCGATACCGTAGCGAAAACCGGTTGTGACAACTTCATCGTACATGCGCGTATTGCGCTGCTGCAAGGCCTTTCGCCAAAAGAAAACCGTGATGTGCCACCGCTGCGCTATGAAGATGTTTACCGCCTAAAACAAGATCGTCCAAATTTACTCATTGAGATTAATGGCGGTATTAAAACTTTTGCTGAAACCCAAGAACATTTAAAACATGTGGATGGTGTGATGATTGGTCGTGAGGCTTATCACAATCCGTACCTTTTAGCGGAGCTCGGCCAATTGTGGAATCTAGAGCAGCCAAACCGTTTTGATCTGATGGAACAAATGCTGCCGTACATTGCAAAACGCATGGAAGAAGGTGCACCGCTTTCCATTATTACACGTCATATTTTGGGCCTGTTCCAAAACTTGCCGGGTGCACGTAAATGGCGTCAGGCTTTAAGTGGTGGCAATGCCAAAACTTTTGCCGATGTTGAAAATGCCATTCGCAATATTAAAGAAGCCATGCAACGTACCGAAGATTATTTACGTGAGCATCCCAAAGCGATGATGGAAGAATAAGTCCATTATAAAAATACCCTACAAGTTGTGTCCAACTTATAGGGGTTAGTTCAAATATAGAGGGATTTTTAATAAGAAGCATTTTTCAATCAATTCAGCTACTGACTATTCACCGTAATATTACCCTTCGGAAATGGCTCATCATCGTCCGTCCATTGGTAATCTGAGTTATCAGATTCTTCGCGCAGCCCCACATAACTTTCTGGTACTTTTTCAAGAATCACGTCTTCAGTTGCCTGATCTAAATCAGCACTAATCTTCTTTAATTCTTGATCGAGTTGCGCCTGATATTTTGCCAGTTCCACTTCATCAATAAATGCAAATTCTGTTTCATCAATACACCAAGAATAGCCTTTCACATCTTTGAAAATATGTACTTTGACCGTATAAGGCTGGTTTTCAAATTGCAGCGATGCCTGCCCATTAAAGTTAAGACCTTGGCGTTCGATGATTTTGAGGTCTTTCACTTTTAAATGATAGGACTGATATTGCGTATTGGTATCAAACTCATGTTGTATTTGTTGTTCAATTTGACGTGACAATTCATCGGTCGAAATAAAGTAACTGCAACCGACCAAACTCAACAGCACTATGATCGTGAGAATTCGAAACATACTGCATCCCCCATGATGCATTTTTTCTTATGTGAGCAATAAACTGAACCGTTTTTCAGGCTAATTATTCTCCACGTTTTTGCTCATCTTAACGAATAGGCCACAGAGTACAAGAAAAAATTTAGTTATTTCTCTATTTTTTATTTAATTTTGATATCAATCACTTAAATATTATTTATCACCAACTAGCACACTGACACAAGTCGTCTAAAGCTGACCAATAGTTGTGGAGAGTGACACTTTTTCACCTCCTTATTTTTGAATAAAAGAACAATTTTTCAAGCCCATCAATTGACGTATTTTTTAATTCTTAGATTAGCACTGAAGTCTACTCAGCTTGAGTTTTTATCGAACAAGCCCCTCAAATTGAGGGGCTTGTTCATTATTCTTCATCCATTTCAGGTTCATGGTGCAGGGCATCATGTATCGCTTCCACCAATTGCTGGGCGATTTCTTGCTTCGAGGCTTTTTCCAAATCACGCTTTTCCATCTGATATTGGTCTGCAAAGAACACTGTCATGGCATTTTCATCTGAAGCAAAGCCAATGTCCTGACGCGAAACATCATTACAGGCAATCATATCGAGCTTTTTCGCCACCAATTTACCCGCTGCATATTTTTCGACATTACGGGTTTCTGCCGCAAATCCGACCATAAATGGACGTTTCGACTGCTGTGCAATGGTGGCGACAATATCTGGATTTTTAATCAAGGCAATATTGAGTTCGTCACCTGATTTTTTGATTTTATGCTCTGCAACTTCGGCCACACGGTAATCCGCAACAGCCGCTGTGGCGATAAAAATATCACAACCTTCTTCCAGCATGTGCAAACTGGTATCCAACATTTTTATAGCAGATTGCACATTAATTCGGCGCACGCCATTTGGTGTATCCAAGCTGACAGGCCCTGCAATCAAGGTCACTTTCGCCCCCGCAGCATAACACGCTGCGGCCAAAGCAAAGCCCATTTTCCCTGTACTGTGGTTGGAAATATAACGTACAGGATCTATCGACTCTCGCGTTGGTCCAGCCGTAATGGCTACATGCTTACCAGCTAACATGCCAAATTTTTCTGCAATAGCACGCTGTGCTTGATGGAAATAAGCGGTGACTTGATCGGCCAGATCTTCAGGTTCAGGCATACGCCCAAGTCCCACATCACCACAGGCTTGTGAGCCTGCATCCGGCATAATCATATGCACGCCATCTTCTACCAAAGTGTTGAGATTGCGCTGTGTAGCTTTGGCCGCCCACATTTGTTGATTCATCGCAGGAGCAACCCAAACCGGTGCTTTGGTCGCCAAATATAAAGTCGATAGCAAATCATCTGCCAGACCTGCAGCAAACTTCGCGAGCGTGTCACAACTTGCGGGGGCAACCAAAACAAGATCTGCCCATCGTGCAAGCTCAATATGCCCCATCCCTGCTTCTGCTTCAGGATTGAGTAGTTCGGTATGCACCGGATTGCCTGAAAGGGCTTGAAAAGTTAGTGGCGTAATAAAGGCTTGTGCACCTTCGGTCATCACAACACGTACTTCAAAGCCGGCGTCTTTTAAACGACGAACAAGAATGGCACTTTTATATGCGGCGATACCGCCAGTGACAGCTAAAAGAATATTTTTAGTGGGCATTACACTTAAATCAAAGCTCACGAACAGCCTACCTATCTGTTGCAGTGGCGCTCACAATAGCATTAAATATTCACTGACCCAAGATTGTGCTTAGAAAAAGCCGATCGATTCATAATAAAAAAGTCTAACAACCATGAATAATTCAATCAAAAATTGGCCTGAACAGGAACGTCCACGTGAACGCCTGATTCAACAAGGCGCACAAAGTTTATCCGATGCAGAGCTGTTGGCTATTTTCCTCCGCACCGGTTCAAAGCAACATTCAGCCGTTGAGCTTGCACGATTGCTCATTCAACATTTTGGCCCCTTACATCGGGTCATGGATGCATCGATTGAGGATTTAAGCCAGTTTCACGGCATTGGACAGACTAAATTTGCACAACTCATGGCAGTGAAGGAGTTAGGAAAACGCTATGTCAGCCAGCATTTTCAAAATCAAGCCTTACCTTTACAGCATTCAGAACAATTGAAAAATTATCTACGTTTTGAATTTTTATCCGAGCAACGCGAAGTATTTGGTGTGCTGTGTTTAGATGCACATCTAAGAAAAATAAACTTTAAAAAATTGTTCTATGGCAGCTTAAATAGCTGTGAAATTTCCATTAATCAATTGCTGCGTTTTGCCATTTCACAGCATGCCAGTAGTATCGTAATTGTGCATAACCATCCTTTTGGCCGACCTGAACCCTCCAGTGCCGATTTAGAAATCACCCAACAGATTTTCCAAGCCTGTCTCTTGGTTGAAATCAAATTAATTGACCACTGCATTATTGCCGCAGAAGGCAGTTTTTCATTTGCGGAACATGGACTCATACCAAAACCACCCACAATGGCAAACAGTTATTGACAAGTGCTTGAGCAAGCATGAAGATCATCATAATTTTTTAAATGACAGAATCCCTCCTCAGCACATGATTGTTCGTGACCAACCGAGTGTTTTTAAGCTGCTATTTTCTTGGCGTGGAACGATTTTACCGAAGGTTTTACCTCCTTTAGGCATCGTGATGCTACTGTCCGCCATTGTCGGCGGGATGTCTTATGTGGATATTTTTCATTTTTCTGAATTTCCCTTGGTCGGTTTCACCCTGATTGGGGTCGTGCTCTCAATCTTCTTGGGTTTTAAAAACTCTGCTTGTTATGACCGTTGGTGGGAAGCACGTCGTTTGTGGGGAATTTTAATTGCCAATTCACGACACTTTGACCGTGATTGTCGCTTACTCAGCCAAGGTCGTCGTGAACGTGTCATTCAACATGTCATTGTCTTTGCCAATGTGTTACGTGACCGTCTGCGCCATCAAACAGCAAATCCGACGGCATTGGTCGAAACCAGCGGGATGAGCGCCAATGCCATTACCCAGTTATATCAACAGGCCAATGCGCCACAGTACACTTTAAGCTTGATTCAATGGGAACTGATGCAAGCGCTAAAAGATGGTGAAATTTCGGACATCATCTATACTCAAATGAATCAACATGTGATGGAGCTCAGCACCGTACAGACGGGCTGTGACCGAATTGCGACCACACCCTTACCTTTTGCCTATTCTGTCCTGCTCAATCGTACCGTGTATTTTTTCTGTTTCGTCTTACCTTTTAGCTTAGGCTCGACTTTGGGTTTGGCGACACCGCTATTGGTCGGAATTTTAGCCTATACCTTCTTGGGTTTAGATGCCTTAAGTTCTGAAATTGAAGAACCTTTTGGTACACAAAGCAATGACTTACCGCTTGATTCTCTAGTCCGTACCATCGAAATTGAACTCCTCGGTACTTTAGGTAAACCGACCCCACCCCCTATTCAAGCCAAAGATCACAACTTATTATAAAAAGATGAACCAATCGACATTATAGGCACAGGGAACCTGTGCCTATATAAAGCTCACACCAACTCATCCAATAATAAAAAATGAGTGATGCTATGAACATAAAAAAAAGGATTTTTAACTATACACCGCAACCGATTATTCGCCCTATGCAGGCGTTATTGGTGCTCTTTGCTGTGGCGATGCTGATTTTTGTCTTGCTGTATGCACTAACACATTTTCAAGTTGTGATCCCTCAGCAGAATATGCCGCACACTCCACTCTTAGTGACCATCAGTGCGGTTTGCGCCCTCATCTTATTTATCGACGCTGAGCAACGACTGAAGTTTCCATTTTTTATTCAACGCTATTTGATCCATCCCAAACTGGCTCATGATTTAACACAATTGGCTTTGCGCAGTAGTGATGCCGTAATTGTCAGCCATCGCAAGATCCGTGCACATTGGTGGCAACGGCCACAACAACAATTGCAATTAAAGCTGCACCATTCACAACAAGCTGAGTGGTTTAGCTGTGCCTTACATCAGGTATTTAATACACGGCATTTTTCACGCCTTAAGGTTCATGCTACGGACGAATTGATTGGACAAGAGGTATTTATCTATTATTTGGCCCAATCCCGCCATATCGTACAAATTGTCAGTGCTGCACGTGATGATGATTTTGAATATATTCAACGCTATATCAACACACCCTATGCACAGAGTGTTTATCTACATCGAATTCCGACCCGTTTAATGCAAGACATCAATCAAATTACAAAGATTGAAGCAGTGCGTAAGCCAGATGAACATGGCTTTCATCTCAATATCACAACCTTACATGGCAACCGCTATGACATTCTATCCAAGGCCAAACGTTTCGACCTCTTGGAACAGGCCTTATCTCCGATGATTGATTTTGTAGCTTATCGACAATTTAAACATAATCCGCAAATGCGGCAACAAATTATTAGTACCGCGCGCCCGCAACGTTATCGCCGCGTATGGTCCTATTGGGTTTATGGCATTGTGCTGTTGGTGGCTTTTCAATTACATGGCTTGGTGGGCATTGTTGTACTCTGTCTGATCTGTTATTTGTACCGTACCAAGCACCAGCGCCATGATGCACCCTTTATTGTGGAGAGCGTGAAATAAAGCGCTCCCAAATTCCCACTTGTCCGTCTTTGACTCGTGGGATATTGCCAAGCTTAATCCACGGCATATTGTCGCCATGAAAATCACTGCCGACTGAAACTTTTAAATCAAAAGTAGCAATCATCCGATCAACCATTTGCCGTGTCGATAAAGGCTCAATCGCAGGTGGAAGCTCCACCGCGTCACCACCTGCTTTGGCAAATATTTCAATCAAATAGCGAATATTGGTGGCCGAGAGGTCGTAACGGGTTGGATGTGCCAGTACAGCAAAACCACCACTTTGGTGAATGATATCAATGGTCTCTGCAAGGCTAGGCCCTTCAAACCTGACGTAAGCTTTTTTGCCTTCTTTAATATATTTATCAAAAGCCTGCTGTGGACGAGAGACAAAACCTTTCTCGACTAAGGTTTTGGCAATATGAGTTCGAGTGACGCGATCTGGCACATTGTCCACTTTTGCAATCACATCGGCATAAATATCCTGCCCGATTAAAGGAATCAGCAGATCACAAACTTGACGTGCTCGTTCGGCACGTATCTGTTTTTGCAAACTCAATAAGGCTTGCAGCGGTGCAAGGTTTTGCATATTCAACGCCACAATATGTACGCCATAGCTTTTTTTGGTGGCAGGACGTGACCATTGACTGGAAATTTCCACACCCGAAATAATCTGCACCTCCAAGTCCGCTGCCGCCTGTTCAGCGAGATCCAGACCATCCATGGTATCGTGATCTGTCAGCGCAAGAGTATGAATCCCAATATGATGGGCCGCACGCACCAATTCCGCTGGAGACAAAGTCCCATCAGAAATATTACTGTGTGTATGTAAATCTACGCCTTGCATCTCTATAATGTCATTTATTTCATCAGATTTAGATACTCTAACATGAAAGCACTTTTAGACTTTGTGCCCCTCATTATTTTCTTTTATTTATATAAAACTGTAGATCCCAAAGATACACAGCATCCTTTACTACAATTGTTGGGTTCTACAGGTGGTGTGGATAACAATAATATTCTGGTCGCAACCAGTGGTCTGATGATTTCAATGTTAGTGGTCTATGGCGCCTTGTTTGTGATGCAAAAATTCCGTTTGGATAAACAACAATGGATTGTGTTGTTTATGACGGTGATTTTTGGTGGCATCACCCTGATGCTTAGCGATGATTTCTATATTCGACTCAAAGCGGTTTTATTGAATTTGGTCTTTGCAGGTGCATTCTTACTTTCACCCTTATTTAGTAAAGATAAAAAACCGTTAATTGAACGTTTATTTGGCCCTGTACTGAATTTAACTTCAGTGGGCTGGAAAAGATTAAATTACGTTTGGGCAGCCATGTTCGTGCTGATGTCATGCCTACACACCTTCTTTGCTTATTTATTTGCCAACGGAAAATATTGGGGTGAATTCACTGCATTTGGTGACATGATTGTGATGTTTTCCTTTATCATTATTCAGTTTATTGTATTGCGTAAATACTTTAAGACCTCTGAATAACCATTCAGTCAAAAATCAGGAAAAATTATGCCATTCTTCGTCGTCACCTGTACCGATAATGAAGGTACAGTAGAAAAACGCCTTGCAGTCCGTCCTCAACATCTTGAACGTCTCCAAAAACTAGATGATGAAGGTCGTCTAATTGTTGCTGGCGCAATGCCGAAAGATCCGAGCAATCCTCAAGCTGGTTTTTATGGCAGCACCATCATTGTTGATTTTGACAGCCGTGAAGCCTTGGATAGCTGGTTGGCAGAAGAGCCATTTTTAAAAGAAGGCGTTTACAGTCATATTGACGTAAAACCATTTAACAAAGCATTTCCTCAAGGATAAGGTTCATGCGCGTCGTTGTTTCCAGTTTACTGGGCCTGTCTTTACTTTGTTCCACCGCATGGGCTGTTGAAACAGCTCCTGTACCTGCTGTAGCCCCTGCTGCTCAAGCAACGACTGCAACACCTCCGCCACCTGCACCGCATACCATTCTAGCCAATAAACCGGGGATTGTACGCGTATCTGCAACTGTGAATCCAAATGGTCAGCCGCAAGAGGCGAATCCCTTAACGATTGAACAATTGGCGAAAAACAAAGCCTTGCAAGATGCCAAAGTAAAAGCCATGGTCAAAGACCAGTCTGTACGCTTACAGCAACTTGAAAAAGCCAACCTGGAAGCCTTGGCGCAAAACCAAGAACTGCAACTGAAAAATGACAGTTTAGGCGTTCAAGTCCAAGTGCTACAAAGTGAGCGTAGTGCACAGATGTTCTTATACGGTGGTACGACGCTCGGTGTTGGCGTGATTCTCGGTTTCTTGTTGGCGAGCTACGTCTATACCAAACGTCGTCGTCAGTGGTAAATCCCCCTCATTTAAAATTTAGTTAAAGGTTGTTGCAACGTTGTCGAGTGCAATTCAAACTGCCGATCTTGATTGGCAAATGATTGATGGCATTGATATTCCAGTGTCGAAACAATTTGGTGATGTTTATTTTTCCAAAGATAATGGTCTGCTTGAAACACGTCATGTGTTTTTACAAGGCAATGATCTGGATATCCGCCTCGCTGCGCTACATGATTTTGAATATTTCAGTGTCGGTGAAACAGGCTTTGGTACAGGCTTAAACATCCTTGCACTTTGGCAACTCTGGCAACAAGTTCGTCCAGATAATCACAGTCATTTACATGCGATTTCAGTGGAAAAATTTCCACTGTCAAAGCCGGATTTGATTCGGGCTTTAAATGTGTGGCCTGAACTGCAACCTTTAGCTGCACAACTGATTGCACAATATCCTGAGCCGATTGCCGGTTGTCACCGCCTGAATTTCCCAGAAGAACGCTTTTCTATTGATCTTTGGCTCGGTGATGCACACGACGTTTTTCCTATGATGGCAAAAACCGCCACAGTCAATGCATGGTTCCTCGATGGTTTTGCCCCCTCATGTAATCCAGACATGTGGGAAGAAAATGTCCTAAAAAATATTGTGCGTTTATCTGATATTGGTACGACTTTTTCTTCATTTAGTGTAGCGGGCGTGTTGAAACGTGGTTTACGAGAATATGGCATAACCATTACCCGACCACGTGGCTTTGCCCATAAACGTGAAATGTTGAAAGCCTTTTGGTTAGCGCCTGAATCTAACGAACAGAACGAAAAAAAAAATCCTGTAACTCAAGCAGTCAATAAACAACGTCAAATCGCCATCATTGGCGCTGGAATTGCAGGATTAAGTACTGCATGGGCATTTGCTCAACGTGGACATCAAGTGCATATTTACGAGAAATCAGCGCCACTCTGTGGGGGATCGGGTAATCCCCTTGCGCTCCTCAATCCAAAACTTAGTCCGATTGAACAAAGCTCTGAGCATCTCATGACACTCAGTTGGTTATATGCGCTGAATCATTATCAGAATTTTACTGCATTTCGTCCTTTACAGATTCATCAAGCGATCTTAAAAAATGCCAAAGAGCATCTTTCCCTAGCAGAAGGTTATCCTGCTCAGGTCTTAGCGGCAGAACAAATAACTGATCTGCAACTGGATTCTGCCTATCCGAGTTTATTGCTAAAACAAGCCGGTGCAGTCAGTCCACATCAACTCCGCGATCAAATCTTAGCGCATCCCCATATTGAATTGATCCACGCCGATATTCAACGCATTGAAGCTACGGATGATTCGATTACGTTATGTGTGGATAATCAATACTTCACTACAGCCGATCATGTGGTGATTTGTGCTGCACGTGACAGCATGCAACTGCAAAAAGATTATCCAGACTTACGCGCGATTCGTGGTCAGGTCAGCTGGTTGAAAAATCCAGTTCAGAAAATGGATCTGGATACTGCTTATAGTTATGGGGGCTATTGCATGCAGCTTGATGCCGAACAGATGATTATGGGCGCATCGTTCTATCCGGGGCGTGATGATACGGACGTTCTCGCAGAAGACCATGTGCATAACTATGAACTTATCCACAGCGTGTTCCCGGATTTTGCTAAAACATTGCCACCCGTGACCGAATGGCAAGGTCGGGCAGCCATTCGTGCGCAGACCAAAGACTTTTTTCCTGTGATTGGTGTGGTACATGAAGATCAGGAAATTTATAGTTGTACCGGACTTGGTTCCAAAGGCTTTCTGTATGCTCCACTGTGTAGTGAAATCATTGCTGCAATGGTGCTGAAAGAAGCATGCCCTATTCCTTCTAACTTATTGGATAAAATCCATGCGGCACGTTTTATTCGTCGTGCCAAAGCCAAGCAAAAACCGAAGAAACCTTATTATCAAGCCCAACCGGCCCAAACATCTTAAAAGTTTTTCTCCCTAAAATTTTAAGCCATAAAAAAGCGCCTTTCGGCGCTTTTTTGATTCGGTCTTATTTCCCTTGTTCCAAAGGAAGACCTGCATCACGAGCTGCACGCGTGCCGCCCATTAAAATGACATATTCACGTGAGCTATCAAAACCCTCTAATAATTCCGCTGCACGTGGAGCTTTACTTCCTCCACCACATAAAATGTAAATGGGTTGATCCGTTGACACTTGAGTCAGTACCTCTGATGACAAAGCCGTGATCGGTTGGTTCACCGCACCTTTCACATGTGCCTCAGCATAAGCACTTGCATCACGAACATCCCAGATAATCGAGTCTTCTGGGAACTCAAATGTTGTAATTTCCTGTTTACGGATCATTGCGTACTCCTTTTGATGTAAACAACACTTGGCAAATGAAGAAAACATCCCTAGCATCTCAGATATTCTTTCCCTTTGTAAAGGTCTAATCCATGCCTTCTTTTGATATTGTCTCTGAATTAGAAGTTTTTGAAGTAAATCATGCAGTTCAAAACACGCAAAAAGAAATTGCAACACGTTTTGACTTTCGCGGTCAGGATGTTTCTATTGAATTGAATGAAAAAAATAAGGAAATCAAAATTTCAACCGAAAGTGATTTCCAATGTGAACAAGTTTATACCATGCTTGAAAACCATTTCTTTAAGCGTAAAGTGGACATTCAGGCACTTGACCCACAAAAAATGACGGCTTCAGGTAAAAATGTCATTCAAGTGATTAAACTGAAAGATGGTCTTGACTCAGATACCGCAAAAAAAATTAACAAAGCCATTAAAGACAGCGGTATTAAAGTGCAATCTTCTATTCAAGGCGACAAAATTCGCGTCACCGATAAAAAACGCGATACTTTGCAACAAATTATGGCATTCCTTAAGGAACAACAATTTGGTCTGCCACTTCAATTCAATAACTTTAAAGATTAAGGCAGTACATTTGCCATAGAGGACAACATGACCCGACCAAACCGACTTCATAAACTTGTGAATGCAACGTCTAAATTACCGAAAGGTCTACAAAGCCGTTTACTCAGTCAGGCCTTTGGTCGTGTCGTTCCTATGGTAGGCACCGCTAAAATTCACTATCAACAAGTTAGCCCTGCATGTGTAGAAGTCAGTATTGCGAACCATAAAGCCATGCAAAATCATATTGGACAATTACATGCCTGTGCCATGGCACTCCTTGCGGAAACAGCAACGGGTTTTGTCACAGCAATGAATGTCCCTGACAGCGCAATCGTGCTGATTAAAACCTTAAATATCAATTTTAAGCGTCCAAGCAAAGGCGCAATGACTGCCATTGCCACATTAACCGCAGAGCAACAACAACTGATGCGTACTACCGATAAAGGTGAAACCTTAGTACAGGTTAGCGTGACCGACGAATCTGCTGAAGAACCGATTCAATGTGAAATGCTGTGGGCGTGGGTCGCGAAATCAACGCTTAAAAATAAATAAGACAATTTCTCAACTCACAAGTGCGACATATTTTTAATTAGTTGAAAAAGTTAGGTGTATTCATAAAATCATTAGACTTTTTCAATTCGCAATTGGAAAGCACACAATGAAGAAATACACCCAACTTCCTCAAGATGAAAGATACGAAATTCATGCACACATCAAAATCTGCGGTGTCCCGACTTGGTCGGTAATTCCCCCCAAAAAAATGGAATAATAGGTCTTTTTTCTATTCTTAATAAACTAGAAAAATAGACTTAAAAATAATTCCAACATAATTAATTTCCAAATTTAATAGATGATAATTTTTTTCTTAATCATTTTGATGCAATAGAGCCATCTTGGTGGTAACCCAATTGCGTCAAAATATTCGGCTGACGAATTTGGAACAGTTGTCAATTGTTATTGTGCTGTAATTCCTCACAATCAATGGTTTAAATTCGCCTTGGTTTATAGCTAAATACCAAATAAATCATTACAGTAATCTTTAAATAATTTATCAATATCTTTAACTCTAAACTTAGTTCG
>NZ_JBLZXR010000099.1:0-5889 GCF_050285345.1 Acinetobacter sp. | reverse complement strand
ATCCGATCAAAAAACAATCAATACCACAGAGTTGTACGTGGGGAATGGGATTTTTAGAGACCCCCATTAATAAGATGGGGGTACAGGAATTTGAATCCATTCACTCCCATTTGAAAGATGCCGATTTGCCTTTGCCTTTTGAACGTCCATTCGCAGTCCCACATCTACACATGGTCATGACTTCACGCGGGGCTAAACAAGTTCAATGCCGTTTACCTGCTGACAATCAAATTGCAGTCATTGACTGGGTAAATTTCACTGATAGCTGCGGCACTTTAAACCACAAGTTTGTAAATGCGCTTAATGATGATCAAAGCATCAATGAAACAGAATTAAATTTCGCAATGGCTCTAGAAATTGAAAAACATATAGAGCACATCTTCGGATTACAGCTAACGCTTGCCGACAAAGGCAAGAAAAACATGTACCAAAGCTCGTTTGAAATTGGCGACAAGTGCGGATTTGTCTGCGTTGGTGGTCAACGAAACACATACCTAGTCATGCTTTCGGGTCGTGGCTGCTCAATGGCCAAAGAGGGTTGGGAACAACGCCTTTATACATTCCTGACAACAGTTGCAACACGTGGAAAATTAACCCGTGTAGACATTGCTCATGATGACTTTGATGGAAAACGTATCAACGTCGATTGGGGCAATATGATGGATGGCATGGGTGGATTCCAAAACGGCAACCGTCCTCCAAACGTAGAACATAAAGGCAATTGGAAACGTCCAAACGGTCGGGGTCGTACTCTCAATATCGGCTCACGTGAATCGGGCATGTATCTGCGTTTATATGAAAAAGGCAGGGCAGAGGGTGATCCAGATGATAACTGGCAACGTGCCGAAGTTGAATTTAAGTCACGTGATCGCATTTTGCCGTTCACCATGCTTTTGTCACCGTCTGAATATTTTATTGCTGCATATCCATGCTTTCAGATGCTCTCAGAAGATATACAGCCTGAACGTATCGAAACCATGAAAAAGTCAGCTTCAATCAACGCTAAACAAGCTTTAGAAATTATAAAAAAACAATACGGCAAATATATCAACGTATTTAAGAAAGTCTTTGAACCTGAAGAACTTATCAACATTATTTCGTGTTCTGATCCGTTGGCTTATCCCAAACGGTTAGATCATGTATTAGTCACTGCAATGAGGATGTAAAAAATGTCACAAATGAAAGCAAACCTAGTGGGTGCAAAAGCTACTGATTGGAAGTCTGAAGACGGTCGTCACTATGACTACGTTACGCTTTATGCACTTATTCCGATGGACACCTCTCAAGGCAATGCAGTTGGGCAGGGTGTAGCAGAATTCAAATGGCAAGATTCACGTAACTTAGTCCAGTTAAGTGGTCGTAAATTTCCGTTTGAAGTGACCTTGGAACTTGATTTTGTCTCTACTGGTAAAAGTCAAAAACAAGTGCTTACCAACGTGATTCTTCCACCGAAGGTCTAAGTATGAACATTAAATTTATGTTGTTTGGAACTGACGTTCGCGAATGTCCTAAATGCTTCAATTTAATGCACAAAAACAACATGGCTTTTCACTTAACCAAGTGCAAAGGCTAAGGGATTTACTATGACAATTCAATGTGATGCTCTTACCGTTATTAACGAAGTTCAGACATGCGTTGTCTTAGTTCAACCTCATTTGAATTGGCTTGATGAGCTAAATCAATTGCCGCCTGCAAGCGTGGCGGCAATCCTCTCAGGGACTGCTTTGGCATTCTATGTAGCAGGAATTTTACGCTTGTATCTAAAAACTATTGAACATGATGGTTAGGAGAAATCGTATGTCTCAAAAAACTAAAACACCTATGACTTGGGGTCAAAAAGTCGCTACTGGTGCAATTGTACTAGGTTCAACAATGGCTGTAGCTCATGCAGAAGATGCTGTAAACATCGACTTTTCTGCTGAGGTTGCAGGTGTAACTATCATTGCGGGATTACTTGCAATCGCGTCAGTTAAAGCTGTCCCACTGTTCGCAAAGTGGGGCATCAACAAAGCCCTCTCAATGATTGGCCGCTAACCGAAAAATCAAACGCTGGCACCTCGCCAGCGTTTGATTTTGAAGGAGTCTAATTATGCAAGTTTACTTTATTATCCTAACCGCTGTTTGCATTGGTGTTGTGCTTCTATGAACAGATTGTTGTTAATCCTGCTATCTCAGTTAGCTATAAGCACCAGTCTTATAGTTACAACCAATGTGCATGCAGCCAACGACCTTGAACGCTGGAATAGCGAAGTTGGTCGTACAGTTCGTCAAACACATTCAGATAAACTCGCTCAAACCACTTATAGAGAAATGGACTCTAGGAATGTGACTGTTTCAAAAGACATGAAAACGGTCTATCCACAAATTGAAACAAGATCACAAGTTGCTGGATCTAAAACACGTGTCGTTGCTGAAGCTGTCCTTGAAGTTGATAAGGATAAGGTTTGGAAAGATTGGAATAAAAAATTAAATAAATGGGGTAAAGGTACTGCTGGTGGTGTTGCTGGAAGTTTAATTGTCCAAGGAATTATGGATGCTGTTGATTGGGTGATGGATCCTGAAAACAATCAGATTGTTAAACGCCCAGAGCAAAATTCGAATACAGAAAATACTGAAGGTAAATATACCTCTGATTATCAGTATTTTTTTTCCGAAATAGATGGCAAATATACATATGCTTACACTCCTGAAAACTCATGTATAACTCATTTCTCATATCACAACACTGCACAACATCAACTGACTTACACATTTTCAGGAATGGAATCATCTGGTGTATGTAAAGTAAAAATAACATATGTCAAGGATGGTTCACTTTGGGGTAATTCTACTTCAACACCACAGCGCAGAGCTAACCCACATAAAACTTCAAATCCACCAACGAATGAAGTTGTATCTGATGCAGAAAAAGAACGAGTATTAAAAGACCTATTAAATGATCCTAAATATGCTGATATTGCTAATCAAATGATTGGTAACAGCTATACGATTGGATCAGATAATCCAGAACCTGATCTAAATATTGTAAATGATATTAAGGACGCTCAAAAAGGTGCTTTAAAGTCAGATGACCCTAAAGGCGATGGTCGAACCCGTACAGACCCTAAAATCGATACTGGTACAGAAATAAAGGGTGAATCGAAGACTGAAACCAAGTCTGAAACTCAAGTTGATGAAAAAACAGTAATCAACCCAGATGGATCGACTACAACTACTGGTACAAACGTTACCAATAATACAACGATTACCAATAATACTTTTGAGATTAAACCTTTTTGCGATTATGCAGCAAAGCTTTGTGATTGGTTAGATTGGACAAAAGACGAGCCTGAACTTGATGAAGACTCTGAGATTGAAATTGAAGAAGAAGAGTTAGTCGATTACGAATATTCAGAACACATAAAATTTAATGCTACATGTCCTTTTTCACCTAGAACTGAGATTTTTCCCATGGGAATTTTGGGCGATCTTCGCGTAAGGGTTGATTTTAGCTACTTCTGTGAAATAGCTACCATGATGAAAAGTTTTGTTGTTGCGCTTTCGGGCTTTATAGCTGTTCTCATGTTGGCTTATGCAGCTAAGGATATTTAACTATGTTCAAGATATTTGCAAATATTGCTGAATGGATAGGCAAACATTCCGTTAAATGGTCACTAGCTGGCGCGGGCTTATCAATTGTTAGCTTTGTTGTTACTAAACAGGCCATTGAGGCAGCAATCACTAAATTACTAACAGATGCGAAAGCATCGTTAACTACAGACGTCATTTCGCTAATGGGCTTAGCGGGGATTGATATTTTAATTTCTACTATCGTGAGTGTCGGTATTTTTATTCTCTCACTTAAAGCCAGTAATTTAACAATTAGAAAGGGTACTACAAATGGCTGATATTCGGGGCGTAACTGGTGGTATTGGCTCAGGTAAGACCTATATCATTGTTGATGAAATTGTAAAGCTGAGAAATACTGAAGACGGCAAAAATAGAGAAATCTTTACAAATATTCGGGGCATCGATGCAAGTTTGAATTGTCAGGAATTGCCAGATCCTTGGCATAGCGCACCACAGAATGCTTTAATCATTATTGATGAGATTCAAGATTTTGTATGTTTTACTCGTGCATATTCTAACAAAATGCATCCTGATGCATTACCACTGGCGAAGATACGACATAAAAACCATGACGTTTGGTTTACAACACAGTCTTGGAAACCGATCAGCACCTTTGTACAAGGCTTGGTGAACGACCATTGGCATATCTTTGCAGTTGGTAAGAAAAAGTCACGTGTCTACAAGTGGAAAGAAGCACAAGTAAAAATCAGTAAAGCTTCAAAACAGCAGGCTTATTATGACGACGTATATGCACTCAAAGATGAAATCCATTCTCTATATAAATCTGTCGAAGATGGTGCAAAAGTCAGTCGTTCATATCATCGCAATATTAACCTGATCAGCTTTCTTGTTGGGCTGGGTATTATCCTAGCAATTGGCTTTGCTGTAGCTTATTACACAGGCTCATATGCGAAAGGTAAAACAGACACATTAGAGCAAGAAAAGTCTGAAAATACGAATGGTGAAAAAATCGATGTTCTCAACAAAGATGGGCAAAAAACTGTTGATGCAAAACAATATTCTGCCGAAGTTGATGAAAAAATTAGAACATGCCAAGAACAGTTTCAATGGACATTTGAACAATGTCGTGGCGTTTATGACAAGGAATATACAGAAGCTAGAAACAAAGAATTAGAACAAGCGACTAGAAATAATATGGATCAAGTGGTAGTTGATTATTATGATCCTGCAAAGCCATACGATGTTAAATATACACCAAAGTTCAAACCTAGGGATTTTCCACGTTTTAAGAATGCTGTTGTATTTAATGGAAAATGCACTCCATACAGTCAGCAAGGCACAGTCATGCATGAAGTCTCCAGTAAGGATTGCTTTAGATTAGCAAATGGTGATCGTCCGTTTGATTACTTTGCAGAGCAAAAACCTAGTGTTCAGCCTACATCGCCAACGTCAGATGAAAACTATAAAAAAGCATATTTAGAGAATCTCGCTCGCATTGATGCTGAACGATATTCCAAAGCACAGGATGCTGTTGTTTTAGCTGAGCAAATACCACTAGGCACTCCAATTCCTAAAGACATTACTGGAGCCAATTCATTATGAGGCTAATAGTAGACTTGTTTATGTTTTCATTAGCTCTAATAGCTGTTTTTGTTGCTTTCTATTTATACATTTATCCATTTTATTTGCTGTAGGTATTTATCATGATTGATTATGAAAAATGGGTTTTTGCTTTGGGTGTAGGTATTACGCTATGGGCATTATTTACGTGCATTAGTCCTACAGTTAGATTTTTTAGAGAACGACAACGTAATAAAAGATTCAGGTGATAACTTTTAGAATGAGTGTCTACGAGTGATTCGGGCTATTAAAATTTCAAAACCTTCTTTCCCTGATTACAGCTCCCGTTTAAACTCTAAGCTATAAAAACAGAGCGTCCGTATGGCGCGAACTGATTGTAGGGGCTTGATTAAATGAAAGATGTACGTCCGCAAAACGTAGAAGAAAACCGAAAAATAGACGCAAATAATCGTTTAAAAGAGAAAAGGGCTCTTAAGCGTCAACAAAAGGTTGATGCTGTGACAAACAATAGCTTTTTCAAAAGGTTAAAAACCATTTATAACAGTAAATGGTTCTTCTGGTTTGGCATTATTTGTTGGATTCATTTGATTTATAAGTTCAGCTCGAAATTTATATTTAACTAGTGAAATCTGTTAAATATAAAATTGAGCATATAGGCATAAATAAGATGCCGGTAAAGATTTATGCGTGTAAACCCACATTTGTACAAAACTGGAAGCTATGACAGATCAAAGGGCG
>NZ_JBLZXR010000098.1:0-3282 GCF_050285345.1 Acinetobacter sp. | reverse complement strand
GCTGTACCAGGTAGTGATTCAGTTTTACTTCCACATATTAGCAATCGTCTGCAGGTTGAAACTGTAGATGGTGAAATCAAAATCCGTGTTCTTGATTTGCAGGGCAAGCCAAGTGCATTGAGCATTGAAGATTTAGAAAAAGAATTTCGTGCGAATGAGGCATTCAAGCCTTTGATTCGTGCGTCAAACGCATCAGGAAGTGGGGCTTCTGGTGGTCAAGGTGGCGGTGCTACTAAAAAACCAAGCGAAATGAATCAAACAGAACGCGCCGACTGGCAAAAGAATGACCCAGAAGGGTTTGCTCAAGCTGTCGCAAGTGGCGCATTTAACCCAATTTAGGAGTAATTTATGGCTACATTAGCCCAAGTATTTAACCGCGAGCTTTTACTATCTTATATCGCACCAGACCCATTAAAGCGATCACCTTTAGTACAGTCAGGCGCATTTGCTAGTGATGCTCGTTTGCGTCCACTGCTTACCAGTGGCTCTAAAACTTTTGAAGTGCCGTATATCAACGGTATTGATTCCAACCTTGAGCCAAACTACGGCAACACCATCATCACTGATATTGCTGTTCCGCGTGAAATTGACGCTGGCTCAATGGGTGGTCGTGTTGCATTCCTAAACGAAGGCTTCCAAGAGTCAAATTTAGGGCGCTACTTATCTCAAGTGAATGCACTCGAAGTTATTGGTGGTCTGATTGACGGTATGTGGCAAGGTGTTGGTGAAAACCGCGCACGTGCGACTGTAACCGGCCTTCGCAATTACGACTGGGCCAACGGTAAAAAGTTGACTACTGATATTTCTAAAACATCATCTGCTACTGAAGCATCTGGTTTTAGTGTGGATGCGTTCATTGATGCTGAGGCTACGATGAGTCGCGGTATGCGTGGTAATGGTGTGATTTTCGTGCATCCACAAATCGCAGCTAAAATGCGTAAGCAGAAACTGGTGGAGCGAGTAACTACAAGTGACAACCTGCCACCGGTTGATGTGTATAACGGCCGTGCTGTGATTGAAACTGACTTTGGCACCAAAATTGGAACGGGCGTGAATGCTCAATTCATTTCCATTCTCGCTTCAAATGGCGCGTTCTCTTATGACCAAGTGCCGGGTGAAGATGACTTGGAAGTTGAGCGTACTGGCGGCACAGGTAATGGTGCTGGTCATCGTATCCTGCGTACTCGTCGCAACATCTTGATTCATCCACAAGGCTTTAGTTTTGTTGCCCCTGAAAACACCTTAACTGGTGGTACGAAGAATGAAGCTTTGTCTGCTTCATGGAGTGACCTGCAAAAAGCCGAAAACTGGGAAATGGTCAACGGTGCCTCAGCAGTTCCATTCCGTTTCTTAATCACCAACTTATAAGGAGTAGGACATGCTTCCTAAAGACTTAGTAAAGCCAGCCGTTAACTACACGTATCCATCGGAACGCGCTTACCTGGATGAAAGCACAAGCACTTTAGCTAATGGCAAAGTGTTTGATGAAACTAAATCAGGTAAAGACTACGGCATTAAAGACCCAGATGTGACTGAACCACTAACTGGTACAGAAAGCGAAACTGGTAATGGTGCAGGCACTGTAACCCCATAAGGAATAACTATGAATTACGTCACTATCGATTCAGTCACTCAAAGCCTTGGCCCAGATTGGGCTGGATCGGGTGACGCTAATCTCGCAGTTACTCAGGCGAATGCTTGGCTTCGTGTTAAGCATTTGCGTCAATTTGAAGTAATCCCGGAAGATGTATTACTTGCAGGGGCTTATGCTGCACAACTGGCCGCTAAAGGCGAGCTTTACGTAACGCAGACGGATGGGGTTGTGAAATCCAAGCGTGTCAAAGCCGATACGGTAGAAGTTCAAAAGGAATATGTACCAGGCATGGAGCAGGGCAAAAGCTCGACGATGTTATTCATTGAAGATCTGCTTGTACCGTACCTTTCTAAAGGCTTTGGAATTAATACATTTGTGGTGAAGTAATGGGTATTAAAGATGATATTCAGGCCGAAGTGGCTGCGGCATTTAGTGCTGATCTAGCCGATGCGGTTGACACCTTCACCTGCACAAAACTGATTTATTCGGGTGAGTTTGATTTTGAAACGCAGACTTATCCAGTTGTTGGTGATGAGTCATATTCAGGGCGTGGTGTTTTATTTGGCTCGTATTTAAAAGATATGGTCAAGCCGACTGATTACCAGGTGACAGACTCTAAGGCTATCGTGCTACAGAATGAGGTCACAGGCATTCCACAGATTGATGATGTTTGGACTACCAGTAAGGGCCGGTTCAAGGTGGTGAATATTAGCCAAGACCCAACAGGTAGTATTTGGACTTGCCAGTTGAGAAGAGTTGGGTAGATTGTTGACTTGTGACGTAAATATGTTAGAACTAATTTTGATATAAATATGAGAAGAAATAACAATGTTCATGAAATATATTATGCCGCACAACAAGTCGGAAATTTTTATCAATAAAGATAAAATTAGACTTATAGAAAATCTTTCAACAGCAAACAACCTGCAAAGAAAAATACTGCAACTGAATATTGTGTTTTCAAATGACCATGTATTAACGCTAAATTTTGAAACGCAAGATGAGCTTGATACATTCCTACAAAAGCTCACATCACAAATAAATTAAACCCACTTCGGTGGGTTTTTTAATGGATGGAATTTATGGCCTGGAAAAACAAACCGAGTAATTTTTCGCTCGATATGCTTAAAACCGCAGACGACCACCTTAAAAATATCGTAGGCGATACACTTCAGCAAGTTGTTGTGCGCTCACCGGTGCAAGATGGTGAGTTTCGGGCATCACATAAGATCACGATTGATTCACCTCAAAACACTTATGAAAAAGGCTATGACCTGTCAGGCAATGAAACGCTACGTGAAGGGCTACAAATAGCATATACAGCGAAAATAGGCAGTCTTGTTTACATCCAGACCAATAGTCCATATGGCCTAGCTTTGGAAAATGGTCACAGTCAGCAGGCACCCAATGGTGTCTACGCGCTTTCATTCCGATATGTTTGTGAGAAATACAGATGATGACCAATACTCAAGCCTTACAAGCAATTCTTGCGCGTGTTGGCACATTCACTGGCATGCCTAAAGCTAATATACAGCTGGCAAATAATCCTCAGGTTGGTGGCAAACCATATGAACCACCAGCTGGACAGATCTGGGCCAAAGTCACAGTGAATAATGCTGGAACATTTATTGCCAGTATTGGTGATCAGCCATGTACTCGCACGCCGGGCATTGTGTTTATCCAGTTAT
>NZ_JBLZXR010000097.1:0-2463 GCF_050285345.1 Acinetobacter sp. | reverse complement strand
TGCTAACACAGATAGTAATGGTCGATTCCACTCTGACTGGCTCAGTATGATGTATAGTCGTTTGAAATTAGCTAGAAATTTGTTAACTGAAAATGGAGTAATTGTAGCGAGTATAGATGACAATGAAATTAATAGTTTGAAAAATTTGTTTAATGAGATATTTGGTGAAAATAATTTCTTAGCACAAATTGTTTGGGAAAAAATTTATACTACAAAAAATGATTCTGCCCAATTCTCTAATAGTCATGAATATTTATTAATTTTTGCAAAAAATATTTCACTATTAGAAATGAATCTATTGCCTAGAACAGCAGAAATGGATGCTAGATATACAAATCCAGATAATGACCCACGTGGGCCATGGAAAGCAATCCCATTATATGCGAAAGGTGAACGTAAAAATGGGCGTTATGAGGTTGTTTCACCAACAGGTAAAAAACATTTGCCTGGCCCAGATAGTCATTGGTTATATTCAAAGTCAGATACAGAAAAGTACATTGCTGATAATAGAATTTATTTTGGAAAAGATGGTAATGCGCAACCTAATGTAAAGAGATTCTTATCAGAAGTACAGCAAGGTACTAAAGCGAAATCAATATGGTTTCACAAGGAAGTAGGTTCAAATGATTCAGCTAAACGAGAATTAAAATCTATATATGGTTTAGATGTTCCATTTGATTTTCCAAAGCCAACAACTTTAATAACCAGATTATTACATTTATTTACTTCTGCCAAAAACGGAGATTTAATCCTTGATTTTTTCGCTGGATCTGGAACAACAGGCCATGCTGTATTAAATAAAAACATTGAAGATAATGGAAATAGAAAGTTTATTTTAATTCAACTTGGCGATGAAATAGGTACAAATGCTAAAGCTAAGCAGCAAGGATTTAAAAAGCTTTCTGAAATTGCAATTGATCGTTTGCGCAAAGTAATATCAGCGTTTGACGATAAAAACGGAGTTGGATTTCGTGTATTGCAGATTGACTCAACAAACATGAAGGATGTGTATTACACGCCAGACGCCATTAAACAAGCTGATATGCTGGATTTAGCTTCAAATATTAAAGAAGATCGTACATCTGAGGACCTGTTATTCCAAGTCATGCTTGATTGGGGGCTTGAACTTTCTTTACCGATTGAACGTAAAACTGTTACAGGAAAAGAAGTGTTCTATGTTGCAGGCAATAGTCTTGTGGCCTGCTTTGATGAGTTGACTTTTGATCTAGTCGATGAGGTTGCCAAAGATCATCCTTTACGCTTCGTATCAGCAGAAAAAGCCATTCATCTTGATCATGATAAAACCAATATCAAAGAACGCTTTAAACAGCTCTCTCCTGATACCGAAGTCAAGTTTCTTTAAGAGGGTTAGACAATGGAAATCCGTTTTAAAACCCTTGGGTATCAGAAAGACTCTGTACAAGCGATTGTGGATTGCTTTAAAGGACAACCACGTTCTGAAGGTCATCGTTATATGATTGACCAAGGTGCAGCCAAAGCAAAAAAAGCAACTGCACAGGTTGATATGCTTGAAGAAACCTTGGACTTACAAGGTGGCAAGGCTAAAAAAGTTATTGCAGATGTTGGTTTTGAGAATGCCCATATTTTTGATCTGCAAGCTGTACTGAAAAACATTCAGGAAGTACAAGCAGCAAGTGGATTACAAAGATCATCTCAACTCATCACGGATGATAATGGCAAAGGCAAGAACCTGACCAAAAGCCAATTAAACCTTGATATTGAAATGGAAACGGGGACAGGTAAGACCTATTGTTATATCCGTACCATGTTTGAACTGCATAAACAGTATGGCTGGTCGAAATTTATTGTGGTCGTACCAAGCATTGCCATTCGTGAGGGCGTTTACAAAAGCCTAAATATGATGGCTGATCACTTTCAAGAGCAATATGGCAAAAAGGCCCGTTTCTTTATCTACGACTCCAAAGCATTACACCATTTGGAAAGCTTTAGCTCGAATGGTGGGATCAACGTCATGGTGATTAACGTTCAAGCGTTTAATGCGACAGGTAAAGATAACCGTCGTATTTATGATGAACTAGATGAATTCCAATCGCGTCGTCCAATTGATGTGATTAGTCGTAACCGTCCAATTTTGATCTTGGATGAACCGCAAAAGATGGGCGCGGATAAAACCCTAGAGTCTTTATCTAACTTCAACCCGTTATTTATTTTGCGCTATTCCGCGACACATAAGCGCAACTATAACCTTGTTTACCGTTTGGATGCTTTGGATGCTTATAACCAAAAACTGGTGAAAAAAATCACTGTAAAAGGTGTGGAAGTACAAGGCTTAACGGGCACACATGGTTATTTATACTTACAGGACATCATTGTATCTAAATCTTCACCTGTCGCTCGCCTAGAGGTTGAGATTGAAACCAAGAATGGTTTTAAACGTGAAGTAAGGAAGGTTAGTCAAGGTGATAACCTTTATGATATTTC
>NZ_JBLZXR010000096.1:0-16532 GCF_050285345.1 Acinetobacter sp. | reverse complement strand
GAGCAACGGATTGAAAATCCGTGTGTCCCCAGTTCGATCCTGGGTCTCGCCACCATATTCAAAAAACCTCAAACCATATTTGAGGTTTTTTTTCGTCTTGAGTTTTTATAGTGTCGATGATTTATGCTTTATCTCTGGCCTAAGTTGTAGTTTCAGTTCACAACAACTGCATTACACTCATCAAAAAACAACCCATAAATTTCGACTATGAAAGATCTTTTCTCCGAAGGGAGTACGCTGTATCAGCAGGCACGTCCAGACTATTCCGCTGAAGTGGTGGATGTCGTTTTACAGCATGTGCTCACACGTGAGCAGGCTTGGGATTGTGGTGTAGGCTCTGGACAGTTTACCCAGCGTTTAGCGCCTTATTTTCAACAGGTTTTAGCCACAGATTTAAGTGCCGAACAATTGGCACAAGCTCCCGTATTAGACAATGTACATTATGAAAAAGCCAGCGCAGAACACTGTTCATTGGCAGCTCATTCCGTAGACTTAATTACGGTAGCACAAGCAATTCACTGGTTTGATTTTGATGACTTTTATGCCGAAGTTCGCCGCGTATTAAAACCTGAGGGGATTTTGGCTATTGTGGGCTATGGATTGATTCAAGCCAAAGATCCTGAGTTAAATCGTCTAATTGATGAATTGTATTTTGGTACTTTAAAAGGCTATTGGGATGCAGAACGACATTATGTCGATGAGGAATACCGCAGCCTCCCGTTTCCTTTTCAGGAATATGACGTACCAAAATTGACGCTAGATTATGCATGGTCATCAGCGCAAATCTTAAATTATTTAAGTACTTGGTCGGGGCTTAAGCATTATCAGAAACAGCATCCCGATCTAGACCCATTGGTGGATTTAACTGCGTTTTTCCAACAGCATGCGCAGAACCGGTTTGAATTGTATTTTCCGGTGTTACTCAGAATTGGACATTGATCATTTTGCATCTGCATCTAGAGCAGATTCAGATGCTTTTATTTTCTAAATTATCATTATAAAAAGTCAGTTTAAAACTGGATAATTCAGGTCTTCATCCGATTTGGGCGCTATGCCGTTTGTCGGGCATCGCAGAAGGTAGTCGCCTAAATGTTGTACAATAAGGGTTCTTCTAGAATGCTTTTTTGTTCATTCTCCTGTGTATAAACGTCCGGAATTAAACATGATGAATCTCCCTCAATCTGTTTCCGCTCTTATATTTATCAGTTCTACTTTATCTGTATCGTCCGTCTTTGCGGCAAGCCAAGCAGAAAGTCCAGAGCCAGCAATACAAATGCCCGCACTCACCATTATGGCAGACCGTGAAATGCGTGCAGAAACCGGTATTGTTGAATATCAAGAGCAGGTGGATAGCCGCCAAGCCTTGCAACAACGTGTGCAGAAGTTGGAGCGTGATACTCAAAATAAAGGGGTAGATGCGACCATTGTTGCAAATGTCGATATTTTGCCTGCCGCAGCGATGCCAGATCTGTCCAATTTATCACCCCTGATGCAACAGCACATTTTCAATATTGCAGCGGGATTTCAGTCTTCTGATCCACGTAATGGGCTGTACATTATGTTGCAACCTTTTGGAATTGATCGTAATGCCACCAATGTGCAAATCAGTCGTGAACAACTCAATATCGGGATCATTGACCGTCCATTGAATGCTAATCCGAATATTTCACCTTAATGTTCCATGCTGTAATCAAACCTCATCAGGAAATTCATGCTTTATGCATGAATTTCCTTTTTGATAGGCACAGTGAAAATACAGTAAAACAACTTCAATATTGAAATCGTCTGTTTTATCGCCATATTTCGTGTTTTTGGTTATGATGAATAAAAGGGGATTCGGAGCGAGCTATGCCACGTATCTTTGTGATTTTAGGCTGCGCCACGGTGCTGGTCTTTGGTTGGATGTTTTATCAATATACTGTGCAACAAAAAGAAGCGGCACAACTTGAAACGTATCAAACCGTGTTATTAGAAAAAACTGAGCAAATTTTTCAGCAAGCACAGCAATGGGAAAAACCCATTCAGGTTGAGGTTTCTGACCCACGTTTAACTGGTGATTATAAAATCATGTCTGACTTTATTTTGAGTCAGATGATGCAGCGTGCCGAAGCGCGGAATCAATATATTCGTGATTTAAAAGCATTAAATTGGGATAAATTTCTCGATATTGACCGTTTAGTGAAAGACAAGAAAAATCAGTATCAAGAAACCGAACAGATGCTACAAAACGTGCATGCGGTGGTCGATGCATATGAACTCAAAACCACCAAACAAGAGGAAAATGCTTTAGCACAGGCCAAGCATTTACCGATTAAAAGTATCTTTCGTCAACAGATTACTCAAAGCCTACGCGACAGTCGGGACAGTGATGAGTCGCATGCTTTATTTGAACTGGAAAAACAAAGTCTAGCCAAAGCAGATGAAATTTTTAAAGTACTTAAAGCGCATAAATGGGAGAAGAAAAATAAATTGATCATGTTTTATGAAGATGCTCCATTAAAACAGTTTAATCAGTTATATACAGAAATTTTACAACTGAATACGCAAATGGATACGATCCGACAGAAGAACCGAACTGAGTTGAAACAAAAGCTTTAAATGGTTGTCATATAACCTTCAAATTGGCGGGCTACAGTACAGGAAAGCAGCGTTCTGCATCCATGACGGAGGTCAGCCATTATGCGAACCATTCATCTATTTGACGACATTCAGCAGGTGTATATCGATTTTCTGGAAAATCGACAATATCCGCGTTTAGAGAGTTTAAATAACTGGGGTAAAAACCGTTTTTTTCTTTAGTCAGCATTTTCGCATGATTGAAGATTGGTATATGACGGAACAAATTGTGATTGAGTTTAATCAGCAGTTTTATAGTTTGGATACGGGCAGCGCGCCGGATTTTATGGATCAGGAAAAATATATGGCCTGGTTAAGAGAACAGTTACTAAATTTATAGAGCAGTTACTTTTTAAAGACATATAAAAAAGTGCCTACAAGCGAGGCACTTTTTTTGACTGGCTTGGAATAAGATCAAGCTAGTCTTTTAGCGATTAAGCGGATTTTTTAAACCAAGAGAAAAAGCCTTTTTTCTCAGTTTTAACGGCTTCAACTTTTTCTTCTACACATTTTTCAACGCATTCTTGTTTTGCTTCAGCTTTTACTTCTTCAGCTTTAGTTTCAACAGTTTCTTTTGCTTCAGCCGCTTGTGCAACGACAGCATCTTTTGCATCTACTGCTTTTTCAGCAGCTACAGCTTTTACCACTTCAGCTTGAGCTACGGCAGCATTTTGAGTCGCTACAGTTGCTTCTTTTGCTGCTTCTACTTTTGCAACAGTCGCTTGTTTAACGTCTGCAACTTTTGCAGTCGTTGTTTCTTTGATGGTTAAAGTTTGAGTTTCAACGGCTTTTTCAGCGACAGCAACTTGGTTTTTCACAAGTTCTTTTGTTGCTTCAACAGCATTTACAGGAGCGGCTTTTACTTGAGCCACTTGTGCGGGAGCAACATCAACAAGTGTTACAGGTTTTTGTTCAACTGCTGTTGCAGCCATCGCAGAAGAAGTTGCAGCAACTAAAGCAATTGCTAAAGTAGTTTTGATTGCGTTCATAGTCATCACTCTATAAAACTTAGTTAAAATAAGGCAGTGTAAATTTTATGCTTTATCAAGAGTTGATGGGTTGCATCGCAGAGTGTAATGGTTTTGATCGTATGAATATTCCACCAAATTTACAAACGAGCAACATGATGTTGCGGAGCAAGGTAAAAATAAATAGTGTCGGTGCGCCTATTGAACATAAATCCGAGGTGATGAAAGGGTTTTAAATGACCACTAAAACGATTATGGTGAAAGCATAGGTTTTCAATCGATACTTTGGAGTGCGGGCTTTTATGGAACAGCTAATTTGTTATAAAGAACTTCCTGTGTGGACGCAGCAGATGATTCCACAAGGCTTTAAAAAACAGCACAATACCAAAGCCGGCACATGGGCAAAATTGACGGTGCTGCAAGGTGAAGTCAATTTTGCCATGCTGGATGAATCAGGCAATGTACAGTCCGAGCATACGTTTAGTCCTGAGCAGCAACCGCCATTTATTGAACCTCAGGCATGGCACAAAATTGTGTCTACCAGTGACGATGTACAATGCCAGTTAAAATTTTACTGTACCCCGCAAGATTATTTTTATAAGAAATATCAACTAACACCGACCCATTCTGAAATTTTAGCTGCGACACCATATTTGCAGGGTGGTCGTGCGTTAGATGTCGGTTGTGGGCAGGGGCGTAATAGTCTGTATTTAAATCAGCAGGGTTATGAAGTTGATGCATGGGATGTGAATCCACAAAGTTTGCAAAAACTGCAGCAGATTATAGAAGCTGAAGGGATTGAAAAAATTCACGTGCAACAACGCGACCTCAATGCTGACCGGAGTATTACAGGTAAATATGACTTTATTTGCTGTACCGTAGTGATGATGTTTTTAGAAGCTCAAACCGTAAAACCGCTGATTGCGCAGATGCAGCAAGCTACCAATGTAAATGGTTATAACTTGATTGTCTGTGCAATGGATACGCCTGACATTCCTGTACAGCCTGACTTTCCATTTAGCTTTAAAGCAGGGGAGTTAAGTGCACTGTATGAAGGGTGGAAGATTGTGAAATACAATGAAAATGTCGGTGAGCTGCATCGGGTAGATGAGCAGGGCAATCGGATTAAACAGCATTTTGCGACTTTGTTGGCGCAGCGGGTTGAATAATAACTTGCTGAAGATATCAGAATTTAAAATTTTATTGTTTTGAGTAATGTTTATTTCATGATGGAAGTTTCCTCTCCTTTTTAAGGAGACTTGCGCAGAATACCGCTCAGGGAGAGGATTCTATAATAAAAGCACCCTCATCCTCTTGCGGAGCATGCTCCTCATCCCAGAGGGAGAAGGGACTTTCAATATTCATTTTATTGCCCATTCATGTTCACTTTTCGATTTATGAAACAGATTTTATGATTAGTTAGTTCATCAAAAAGAAACCCCGCACATGCGGGGTTTCTTTTATCTCAGTATTTAAGAATTAAACACGTTCGATAATGGTCGCGATACCTTGACCCAAACCGATACACATCGTCGCAAGACCGATTTGCGTATCTTGCTGCTCCATCACGTTTAGAAGCGTAGTTGTGATACGCGCACCTGAACAGCCCAATGGATGACCCAATGCAATCGCACCACCGTTTAAGTTCACACGGTCTTGTTGGTCATAAATGCCTAAGCCTTTAAGTACAGATAGGCCTTGTGCAGCGAACGCTTCGTTTAACTCGAAAGTTTGAATGTCAGCAAGCGACAAACCAGCACGTTTCAATGCTTTTTGCGTTGCTGGTACAGGACCATAACCCATGATCGCTGCGTCACAGCCTGCAACCGCCATAGAGCGAATTACAGCACGTGGCTTAAGACCTAAAGCTTGAGCACGTTCAGCAGACATCAGTAGCATTGCAGAAGCACCATCAGACAAAGCTGAAGAAGTCGCAGCTGTTACTGTACCGCCTTTCGGGTCAAATACAGGACGTAAACCTTTGAATGCTTCAAGGTTTGCATCTGGACGAATTACTTCGTCGATATCGCAAAGGATTTTGAAGCCATTTGCATCATGACCTTCAACACCCACGATTTCATTTTTGAAACGACCTTCTTGTGTTGCAGCCCAAGCGCGGCGGTGAGATTCAACACCGAACGCATCTTGTTCTTCACGTGAAATGCCGTTCATACGACCTAACATTTCAGCCGTTAAGCCCATCATGTTAGACGCTTTTGCATAGTGCTTAGACGCTTCTGGGTTGATGTCGATGCCGTGCATCATGCCAACGTGACCCATGTGCTCTACACCACCGATGATGAAAACATCACCTTGGTTAGTTGCAATTTGCGCAGCCGCTGTATGGATTGCTTGCATAGAAGAACCACAAAGACGGTTCACTGTTTGACCTGCAACAGTACGTGGTAGGTCTGCTAACAATGCAATGTTACGACCAATGTTCATACCTTGCTCTAGGGTTTGGTTTACACAGCCCCAGATTACGTCTTCAACTTCATTGGTATCAAACTGGTTACGAGCAACAAGCGCACGTACTAATTCAGCAGATAAGCTGTCAGCACGGACGTTACGGAACATACCATTTTTGGTTTTACCCATTGCTGAACGTACGCCATCAACGATGACAACGTCACGTGGATTTAAAGTAGCCATTCACGTTGCTCCTTAACCGTAGAATTTTTTGTTGTTAGCAGCCATGTCACGCAACATTTGTGGCGCTTCATAAGCCTTACCTAAGTGTGCGTATTTGTCGCAAAGTGCAACATATTCAGCAACACCTGTTTGGTCGATGTAACGGCATGGACCACCACGGAATGGAGGGAAACCTACACCCATAATCATCGCCATGTCTGCTTCAGAAGCAGTCGCTACGATGTTGTCTTCTAAGCAACGAACAGTTTCGTTACAGAAAGCAAGCATCATACGGTCAATGATTTCTTGAGCATCAAACTCGCGTTTTTCTGCAGTTGCCACAGTAGCAACAAGTTCATACGCAGTTGGATCAACCACTTTGGCTTTTTTGCCTTTACGGTCAAGTTCGTATTTGTAGAAACCAACGTCATTCTTTTGACCCAAACGTTTGTTTTCGTACATGATTTCGATTGAACCTTTGAAGTCAGGCTTCATACGGTCAGGGAAACCTTCCGCCATGACTTCTGCACCATGAACGCCCGTGTCGATACCAACAACGTCGATCAAGTAAGCAGGACCCATAGGCCAGCCGAATTTTTCCATGACTTTGTCGACTTGTTGGAAGTCAGCACCGTCTTTCAATAGAAGGTCAAATGCACCGAAGTAAGGGAACAATACGCGGTTTACAAGGAAACCTGGGCAGTCGTTCACTACGATTGGTGTTTTACCCATTTTCTGAGCAAGAACTACAGTGGTCGCAATCGCTTCAGCCGAAGTCTTCTCACCACGGATCACTTCTACCAATGGCATCATGTGTACTGGGTTAAAGAAGTGCATACCGACAAAGTTTTCAGGACGTTGTAGGTTTTCAGCCAAACGTGTGATTGAAATTGTTGAAGTATTTGAAGCAATGATCGTGTTGTCACGAACATTCTTCTCAGTTTCAGCAAGTACAATGCCTTTTACTTTTGGATTTTCAGTCACTGCTTCAATCACGATGTCCACTTCTTTAAACTCGTCATAGCTTAAAGTTGGACGGATGCGCGCAAGCGTTTCACCCATTTGAGCAGGTTTCATCTTCTTACGTTCAACTTGTTTGGTCAGTAAGCCATTGGCTTCTTTCATACCCAAAGCAAGTTGCGGGTTACCAATGTCTTTCATGATGATTGGTGTGCCTTTGCTTGCCGCTTGGTAAGCAATACCACCACCCATGATACCCGCGCCCAATACAGCCGCTTGGTTTACAGGGTGTGCACCTTTTTCATATTTCTTCGAAGTTTTCTTCACCACTTGGTCATTGATGAATAGACCAATTAACGCATTTGCTTGTGGTGTAATGGCTGCTTTTGCAAAACCAGCCGCTTCAGCTTGAAGTGCTTCATTACGTGGAAGGCTTGCACCTGCTTGTAATGAGTCAAGAAGAAGTTTAGGCGCAGGGTATTGAGCAGGATTTGCTTTTGCAAGAACTGCACCTTTCGCCGAGTTGAACGCCATCATTTGTTCGATTGGGTTCAATTTAACTGGGTCAAGTTTTTCCTGGCGTTTTGCTTTCCAGTCTACACGGCCAGCAAGGGCTTGTTTAACCAAGTCAATCGCAGCGTCTTGTAGTTTGTCTGCAGCAACAACCGCATCAACCGCACCGTCTTTTAGTGCAGCAGCTGGTTTTTTAGGATTAGCCATTGCCATCCATTCAACTGCATTGTCGATACCAATTAGACGGCTTAAACGAACCGTACCACCGAAACCAGGGAAGATGCCCAGTTTGATTTCAGGAAGACCGACTTGAGCCGCTTCTGACATCACACGATAGTCACACACGAGACACATTTCAAAGCCACCGCCCAATGCCATACCATTGATCGCTGCAACTTTAGGAATCTCTAAATCTTCAAACGCGTTGAAGATGTCGTGAACAGGCAATGCCCAATCCACAATCGCTTGTTCGCCTTGAGCGAAGTTTGCACCAAATTCAGTAATATCTGCGCCAACGATAAATGTAGATTTAGCCGAAGTAACGATTAAGCCTTTGATGTCACCGTTTGCTTTAACAGCGTCAATTGCAGCTTTGAAATCTTCAATCGTTGCACGGTTAAATTTGTTGACCGACTCACCTTGTAAGTCAAAGCGGAATTCTGCAATTCCGTCCGAAAGCATTTGGACGGTAATGGCATTGCCAGCGTGGATCATGCCTGATCTCCTTTATTTTGGAGGACTTCTAAGTTGATGTTGTGAAGCGAGTACGCGCTTCCTGCGTACACTTTTTGCCTCGCTAATCTTACGATAACTATATCCAAAAAGAATATAACAAGTTGTATCAAGCCGTGACGCTAGGGTCATCAAAATTTCATAATGAAAATAGCTTATTCGTTGTTCTTTTGGGTGTTGTGATAGCAAAATGTGTTGAAGTTAATGTTTCAATTCACATTTTTTAAGTTAAACCATTTTATATAAAGAGAAATTACAGAATTTTTCAAGAAAAATTCACGTATATTTTGGGCAGAATGGTCAATTGATTTTATTCTTCCTGATTTTTGTGCATCCATATTTATTTTAATAGTGAAACAAAGATTGAAAAAATACGCTCTGCTGGGTATTTTTTATACGCTTTAAAATTAATCCGCAAAGTTGCATGCTAATCGAAAAATCTTGTATAGAATGAACACAATAGATGGGGGATGCAATGTACACGTTTAGCTCTAAAAAAGATTGGTGGGTGGTCGCATTTATTATTTGTATGAGTGGCTTGCTCATTCAATTATTACTGACGATGCAAGCTAAAGGTACCATGCAGCAATATCCTGTTCATACCGCCGTGTACGTGTTGACGGTGCTGATTTTATGGTGGCCTTTCAATACGCGTTATCAAATCACGAAAACACATTTGAATATCCGCAGCATGTTTGTGCGTTGGCGTATTCCATTGGTCGAGATTCAGCGCGTTAGTCCAAGTCAGGATTTATCTGCTGCGCCTGCGCTTTCGATTAAACGTTTAAAAATCGAATATGTGCAGGAGGGGAAAGCCAAATTTGTCATGGTTTCACCCAAAGACCAGCAAGCTTTTGCGCAGGCATTGGGCATCAACTTAAGTTGATTATCAATTTGGTCGCTTAAAATCAATAGAAGCACGCGATCACGTGCTTTTTTATGAATTAAGTTCGTCGGTGATCACCAACTTGTCGTGTTGTGCATCTAAGTGTAATTGAGTTTGTTCAGGATACTGTAAAAAATACATCGCCAAAATTGGCTCAAGTTCTACTCGTATTTTTCGCGCCAAATGACGCGCACCATAGCGAATGTCATGGTTTTGGTAGAAATATGCTTTGGCCGTAGCGGTTAGATACACACTACGTTTTTGATGTTGTAGACGCAGATTAAGTTTTTCCAGTTCAATCTCAACCAAACGCGGTAAGGCATGATCTTGCACGGGCTGATACTGCAAAATACGATCAATACGGTTAATAAATTCAGGGTCAAATTGACGTTGCATAACTTTTTCAATGATGCTGCTGACAGGTATGCGCTTGAGGCAAATCTTCTGAATTTTTTCTGGTAGAAACTTCAATTTATCCAAATAGTGCTGTGCTGCTTGCGCACCGACATTGCTGGTCATAAAGATCATACAATTACGAAAGTCGATGGTTTTTGTACCCGAGGTTAAGGTTAACTTTCCGCTATCAAGCACATTCATTAAGCCGCGAAGTACTTCGGTTGACGCTTTTTCTAGTTCATCAAAAAGTACGATGCCCGGACGGGTATGACTACCCGCAATGGCAACCTCATCAAATAAACTATGGCCTTCTTTAGAGCCGACATAGCCCGGAGGCGCACCGGTAATGGCAGCCGCATAATGTTCCTGTGCGAGCGTGTTCATATCAATACGGCAAAAGGCATCAGGTCGGCCATAAATCACTTCACTGATTAAACGCACGGTTTCGGTTTTGCCGACACCAGTCGGGCCGAGCATCAATGTTACTGACAATGGACGTTCTGGACTGGAAAAATCAGCCTTGACTACATGCAGCATTTTTTCAATTTCGTCTAATGCCGCTTCTTGTCCAATGATCCGTTGCTTTAAGCGTTGCATAACGTCACGCGGTTCAAAATGAAAACGCGGTTTACCCATCAAACGGTTTTTTTCAGCAGTGCTATGCGTCGAAGTTGTCGGGTGTACGACATGGATGGCGGGATTGGCGTTCGTCATGCATCATGTTCCTAAAGCGGGATGTTTTGAGCATAGCAAATTTAGAATTTTGCATTAATAGCTTTTAGCAATCAGATCATTGCTATGAGCAACAATAAAGTTGCTGGATTGCTTGAAAATGCAGGTAAAAGCATCACATCATGTCAAAGAGCAATATCGATGATGGAACAAGGCAAAAGTGAACGAAAACGCACGCGAACATATTGAAAAAATTCTGGCTAATATGACCACTTTACCCGGTGTTTACCGCATGCTTGGTAAAGACGGTGAGTTGCTGTATGTGGGTAAGGCCAAGAATTTAAAAAATCGCGTGTCGAGCTATTTTGTTAAAACCATTGAGCATCCGAAAACACAGGCTTTAGTGGCACGGATTTACGATATTGAAACCTTGGTGGTGCGCTCTGAAACCGAAGCCTTATTGCTCGAACAAAACCTGATTAAGCTGCATCGTCCGCCGTATAACATCATGCTGCGTGACGACAAATCCTATGTCTATATCTTTATTTCTGCCGATAAACCTTATCCGCGTATTGCTGCAGGTCGCGGTAAGGGCAAACATCAGGCGGGCAAGTTTTTTGGGCCATATCCAAGTGCGTACAATGCTCGTGATACTTTGGTGGTATTACAAAAACTATTTAATGTGCGCCAATGTGAAAATAGCTATTTTTCGCAGCGTAAGCGCCCATGTTTGCAATATCAAATTAAGCGTTGTTCTGCGCCTTGCGTGGGCTTAATCTCGCCTGAAGCGTATAATGAGGATGTGAATAACTCGATTCGCTTTTTGCGGGGCGATACCAAAGAGCTGAATCAAGAGCTCATTGCCAAAATGGAAGAAGCGGCTGAAGCACTCGAGTTTGAAAAGGCCGTATTTTACCGTGACCGCATGGCATTGCTGCGTGATGTACAAACGCAGCAAGCGATTTATAAAGTCAAAGGTGAAGCGGACATTATTGCGATTGCGTATCAGGCTGGGGTGACTTGTGTGCAGATCATGCATGTGCGTAACGGGAAAATGCTCGGCGGAAAAAGTTATTTCCCTGATATGTTGGGCGATGATTTGGGGCAAATGCTCTCCGATTTTATTGCCAATTTTTACTTTCAGGTGGCAGATGAGATTCCAACTGAACTCATCATCAATGTGGATATTCCAGATCGTAAAGAGATGGAAGAAGCCTTATATCAACACTTTGATAAGAAAATTCAAATCAAGCATAAAGTGCGTGAAACTCGTGCCGAGTGGCAAGAATTAGCACAGATGAATGTGCAGCATGCAATTCGAGGAAAACTCGCCGATCATTTTGAATTAAATGAACGCTTTTATCAGTTAGAACAAGTGGTCGGCCGTCCGATTGATAGCATTGAGTGCTTTGATATTTCCCATACCATGGGCGAGGCGACAATTGCTTCATGCGTGGTTTTTGATGCGGGGGGCGCGCGTAAGCGGGATTATCGTCAATTTGCGATTAATGATATTACCGAAGGCGATGACTATGCGGCGATGCGCCAAGCCCTGACGCGGCGCTACAAAAAGCACATGTTGCCTGATTTGTTGTTGATTGATGGTGGTAAAGGTCAGTTGCATATGGCGATGGAAGTGATGCAAGACTTGGGGCTTGAGGCCTATATGGTTGGCGTATCTAAAGGTGAGGGACGTAAACCCGGTTTGGAAACCTTGCACTTTACCGATGGATCAAAAATCCAATTGCCTGAAGACCACAAAGCGTTGCATTTGATCCAACAGGTTCGTGATGAAGCGCATCGTTTTGCCATTACCAAGCACCGTGCCAAACGCGATAAAAAGCGTGGTTCATCGGTATTAGAAGTGATTCCAGGACTTGGGCCAAAACGTCGACGCGATTTGTTGACCCATTTTGGCGGTATACAAGGTGTGCTGAAAGCTTCGGAAAATGATTTGAAACTGGTGCCTGGCTTAGGTGAGGTCATGGCCCGGACCATTTATAAGATATTGCACGAATAGCACTCAGTTCATATTGTGCAGTGATTTTTTGTAGAGTCTTATCGGTTTTAAATTGCCAAAATGACCATTGACCTTCGAGTCATTGATCATTCACATCAGCTCTATTTTATTCAATGATATAAAAATTAAAAATAATCAGGGAATATGATGTCACTTCAACAGCTATATCAGCAGATCGAACAACAGGAATGGGGAGATATTCCTGAGGGATGGCTCCAAGGTCGAACCATTTATGGCGGCTTGGTTGCAGGAATGATGATGCATAAAGCTTTGGTCACTGTAAATGATCCCCATCGTCGCTTACTCAGTTGTAATGTGACTTTTGTCGGTCCTGTACAAATGGCGCCTGTACGTTTAAGTGCTGAAATTTTACGACAAGGCAAGTCGGTGACCACGATTGAAGTACGAATTTGGCAAGATGATACGGTGCAGAGTATTTTATTGGCCAGCTTTGGTGTGCCACGTGAGTCTGAAATCGTGGTTTATCAAGAACGGTCAGCGCCTGAGTTTCCTGCACCCGAAATGCTTCAAATTGCTGAGCATCATCCCTTAGCTCCACAGTGTTTTCAGCAAATGGATTTGGTCTGGGTGGAAGGTCAATATCCATGTGCGGCCAGCCAAAAACCGGACTTTAGTGGTTGGATGCGTTTCAATCCTGAAAAGCACGAAAATCGTCAAATGAATGTAGCAGATTTATTGGTCTCGATGGATATGTGGCCGCCCGGTGTGTCACCGATGTATCGAAACATGGCGCCTGCCAGCTCACTGACGTGGACTTTGACTTATGTCCATCCTTTGCAATCCAGTCTGCATAATTGGTTTAAATATAAAGTATTTACAGATTATGCTGCAGAAGGTTATGCCACTGAATATGCACACTTATGGGATGAAAGTGATCGCCTAATTGCGATTGCGCGACAGACGGTTACGGTGTTTGCCTAGTGACACTGCTGGGCATTTCGTATAAAGTGAGTCCAACTAACGATGGATAAATCCTCAAATTATTCTGCATTTTCATCGTGCATGAGGGGAAATACTGGGGTGTCTATGACAACAGGTCGAATCCTGAATATTCCTAACATTTTAACATTGGCACGAATTGCTTTAATTCCTGTGTTTTTGCTTGTCGCGTATTGGCCACCGGTCATGGGGGTGAGTGATGATGCAGCAGGTATGTCACGCCATATTATACTTACCGCAATTTTTGTGATTGCTGCAGTTACCGATTGGTTCGATGGCTATTTGGCTCGAACTTTAAATCAGACTTCTGCCTTTGGTCGTTTTCTGGATCCAGTCGCTGACAAATTAATGGTGGCAACGGCATTAATCGTTTTGGTGCAATGGCAGCCAACTATTTCCATGGCATTTGCGGCAATTGTCATCATTTCTCGTGAGATTACTGTCTCAGCACTGCGTGAATGGATGGCTGAACTCGGTGCACGAACCAGTGTTGCGGTATCAACCGTAGGTAAATATAAAACCGCCTTTCAAATGATTGCGATTTCGGTGTTTCTGTTAAATTGGCCACCGCTAGAAATGTTGGCATATGGCTTACTTTACACGGCTGTAGTGTTGACCCTGTGGTCAATGTTTATCTATTTAAAAGCCGCTTGGCCATATTTGAAACAGCCTTAATGTACCAAGTTTGTATTGATCAAAGCTCCTGAACAGGGGCTTTTTTATGGGTTGTCATTTAGTTGTTTTTAACTCGTGGTATGAAGGTCAAGATTGGAATTAAACAGCAAATTTTGGATAAAAAAATTCCCAGATTTTGGGGGAAATCTGGGAAGGAAAATCGGGGTTACTTTATCGCTATAATTGAAGATGTTTCCATCTCCTTGATTCGTATTATAGGAAAGTAAGTTTAAAAAAACATGTAGGTTCTTGTAGTGTAATGTTGCGTTTTATTGAGAAATGTATCACGAATTTACATTTAGAATTTTTGATACAAATTGAGCTTTAACTTGGTCTAATTTGATATGGAATTTAAAGTTAAAAGTATGTATATGGCATTATTTAAGTGTGAATTAGAAATATTTAATAGAATATTCATTTACTTAAGTTTAAGTAAATTTGATCAAGCAATAAAATAAATAATGTGAATGTGGAGTTTTTTAAACTTCTTCAAAAAGCATTTATTTTGCTTAAAACAAAAAAATATTGTTGTTCCAGTCCGCTACCTTTTTCTGTTGCCGAACACGATCTTATTTATATACCAGAAATCATTTGAGGTGGGGGTAATCGGGTTGGATATTTTTCGTGGTAGTGCTTTTTTATATGGTGGCGTGGCACGAAGATTCATAAAAAGAAAAGCCCCAATTCAGAAGCTCTTCAAATTAAAGCCTATGCGGACTTCGTCCTTGTCTTGCATAAAAATAAGGCAATATAAAAAAAGAATCCCCAATGATATGGAGATTCTTTATAGATTAAAGCCTACGCGCAGCATAGCTGCTCGTCTTGCGGCGTGGCGGAGCAGTGCTCCGCTCAATCATGCCTCAGGCTTTAGCCCTTCGGCTTTTTCTAAAGATTCATCATTACTGAAGAATTTTTCGCGTTGTTCTTCAAGAAACTTTTTTGCATCCGGTTCAAACACATTTAAACGTTTTTCATTGATCAGCGTAGTTTGGTGTTTGAGCCATTCTTGCCAAGCTTGTTTCGATACCGTATCAAACAATTCTTGACCCTTTATACCCGGGAAAGGGGCAAAGTCTAAGCCTTCCATGTCAGCCTGATACTTACGGCAAAAAACTTGTCGAGACATATCAATACTCCAAATTTAAGATTATGCGTAAAGTTTCTCTAAACGCGCATGTGCACGTTCAATCGCTGCTTGTACTTGTGCAGGTGCGGTACCACCAATGTGATTACGTGCATTGACTGAAGCTTCTAAAGTTAACGCTTTTTCAAATACATCAGCTTGAATCAAGTCAGAGAACTGTTGAAGTTGCTCAAGAGTCAGTTCAGAGAGGTCTTTACCTTCTTGTACACCTAGCGCAACCGCTTTACCAACGATTTCATGCGCATCACGGAAAGCCACGCCATTTTTAACCAAGTAATCGGCAAGATCCGTTGCCGTTGAGAAGCCACGAAGTGCTGCTTCACGCATGATGTCAATATTTGGCACCAATGCAGGGATCATGTCAGCAAATGCCATCAATGAACCACGAACGGTATCAATCGCATCAAACAACGGCTCTTTGTCTTCTTGGTTATCTTTATTATAGGCTAAAGGCTGACCTTTCATCAGGGTTAATAGGCTCATTAAGTCGCCATAGACACGGCCGGTTTTACCGCGAATCAACTCAGGCACATCGGGATTTTTCTTTTGTGGCATGATTGAAGAACCAGTACAGAAACGGTCTGGAATATTCACAAATTTAAACTGTGCCGAGGTCCAGAGAATCATTTCTTCTGACATACGCGATAAATGCATCATGATGAGGGATGCAGCAGCGTTAAATTCGATACCGAAGTCACGGTCAGAAACGGCATCGAGTGAGTTTTCAGCAACCGCTTCAAAACCTAAAAGTTCAGCTGTGAATGCACGATCGATTGGGTAGGTTGTACCTGCAAGCGCAGCAGAACCCAATGGCATGCGGTTAGTGCGTTTACGGCAGTCAATCAAACGCTCAGAGTCACGAACCAACATTTCAAACCACGCCATCAAATGGTGACCAAAAGTCACAGGCTGTGCAGTTTGTAAGTGGGTGAAGCCCGGCATAATGGTATTGGTATTTTTTGCTGCTAAGCCCAAAATACCTTTTTGCAATTTTTGTAATAATTCTAAAATGGCATCGATTTCATCACGTACGTAGAGGCGAATGTCGGTAGCCACTTGGTCATTACGGCTACGACCGGTATGCAGTTTTTTGCCCGTGATGCCGATACGCTGAGTCAAGCGCGACTCAATGTTCATGTGCACATCTTCTAAATCAATGCGCCATTCAAAGTCGCCTGCTTCGATTTCTGCTTGAATGGTGGTTAAACCATTGATGATATCGTCACGTTCTTGTTCAGTTAGTACGCCAACTTTTGCCAACATGGTTGCATGTGCAATTGAGCCTGCAATATCTTGTTTATAAAAGCGTTGGTCAAATTGTACAGATGCTGTAAATTCAGCAACAAAAGCGTCAGTAGC
>NZ_JBLZXR010000095.1:0-2634 GCF_050285345.1 Acinetobacter sp. | reverse complement strand
TAATTTTCTTAGTCGAAATCTAAATTGTGTTATGTCCTTTTTATTTCAAGAGTTTAGAAAGTTGAGATTCGCGTATCAACTACAAATTTTAACTTTGGCTGAAATTGAGCTGAATTCCGTAGATAAATTGCATGCTTATAAAGTGCTATTTGATCGCGCTTTGGACTTTACGCAAAATCGTTTATCTATTATTGAGAAAATGTTGACTCAAAATTTGCTGAATCAATTAATTGAACAGATGCGGGAAGAGCAGCTCAGTACTCCAAAATCTTTGATGCTTCAAACTTTAAATACTGAGCAGTTGAGTATTCAAAGTAGCCTTCAAAATGAAGCTACGACGCAATATTTGGTTTTACAATATTTATCACTATCTTATCGAGGTGCTGAAGATGGTGGAAAGTGGACGACTTTTTTACCTAATATGACGTTTAATGAGTTGGTTGAAAGGGATTCTATTTATAGTGAATTATCCAGAGTTCCCTATCATCAATTAAAACAAAAAATGGGTGATTTACAGCCGAAGGAGAATGGTGGCTGGCAGATCAAGAATTCTGTCGGGCATATTCTGTCGCAAGTCAGCGCGCCGAACTATGAGCGCTATATAGTGATGACACAGGTACTTAATAATAAAATTTTGGCCTTTAATGCTTTGAATACAGGAGAGCTGGATATTGCGCAACTTAATCGAAATGCTGAAGGGAGACGGTATTTTGAAAAACAAGGAAAACTATGCGTTGAAATACCTTATCCTGGAAATGAGATCGCAGCCTTAAATTTAAAAATAGATAGTTGTGTCAAGATTTAATCGATATAAAAAACCTCCGAAATGAACTGAACCCTACAAGTTGTGTCCAACTTATAGGGTTCAGTTCAAAATGAAGGTTTTTTTATATCAGGATTAAAATATGGGTTTAACCACAACCAATATCACCACAGCAAATAAAATTAGTGTTGGCATTTCATTAAAGAAGCGCCAGAACTTGTGTGATTTATAGTGCGCATTTTCAATCAGTTTTTTACGGTAATAGCCACAAACCAGATGGTAAATTACCAATAAACCAACTAAACCGACTTTAAGATAAAACCAGAGTGCTTCATGGTAATGTCGCGTTGCATCACCCCAATCGACTAAGAAATGTGCAGTAATGAGTGTGGCAATCATCGCGGGCCACATAATGCCTCGATACAACTTACGCTCCATGACTTGGAAACGCTGATGACTGGTGACATCATCACTCATGGCATGATAGACATAAAGGCGGGGAAGATAGAAAAGTGCTGCAAACCAGCAAACGACTGCGATGATATGTAATGCTTTGACCCAGAGGAAAGCATCTGACGGAGCATCCATAAAGTGACCCTTAAAAGGGCGGTGGGTGTGCTGATTGGCGCCGAAGCGCCAAATCAACCGACTTTAAATTAGCCTTCCCATTTTTTGAAAACGAGACAGGCATTCACACCGCCGAAACCAAAACTGTTACTCATCACAGTATTCAGTTTTGCATCACGTTTTTCAAGTACGATATCAAATGCTTTTGCACCTTCATCGAGTTCTGTCACGTTGATGTTTGGTGCGATAAAGTCATTTTGCATCATTAACACAGAGTAAATTGCTTCTTGCACACCAGCAGCACCCAAGCTATGACCAGTCATTGACTTGGTTGAGCTTAATGGTGGTACTTTACCTTCACCGAACGCACGTTCCATAGCTTGAAGTTCAGTCACGTCACCTGCAGGTGTTGATGTACCATGTGTGTTGACATAGTCAATCGCGTCTACACCGTGCTGTTTCGCTTCTTCTAATGCCATTAAAATACAACGTGTCGCACCTTCACCGCTTGGTGCAACCATGTCTGCACCATCAGAGTTTGCAGCATAGCCAACCACTTCAGCAAGAATGTTCGCACCGCGTGCTTGCGCATGTTCAAGTGATTCAAGGACGACGAAACCACCACCGCCAGCGATCACGAAACCGTCACGGTCTGCTGAATAAGGGCGAGATGCTGTTTCTGGTGTGTCATTGTATTTAGAGCACAGTGCGCCCATTGCATCAAATAATAAGCTTTGAGACCAATGATCTTCTTCACCGCCACCTGCAAGCATCAAATCTTGTTTGCCAAGTTGAATCAGGTTGTAAGCATAACCAATTGCATCCGCAGAAGTTGCACAAGCACTGGTAATTGAGTGCGCAACACCTTGCATTTTAAATGCCACACCTACGTTTGCAGTGATGGTATTGGTCATATTGCGCGGCACAAAGAAAGGCCCAATTTTACGTGCGCCTTTTGTGTCTAGCAGTTCTTTCATTTCAATTACAGAAGCGGTTGAACCACCCCCTGAACCACCAGCAATACCGTAACGTGGGTTGCCGCCAATTTGTTCAGCCGTTAAGCCCGCATGTTCTACTGCTGCAACTGCTGCATTATAAGCATACATTGCACATACGCCCATGAAGCGTTTTAAGCGGCGGTCAATCCCATCAAAATCTTGTTCTGCTGCAGCACTGACATGACTTTTGAAATTCAGCTCAGCATAGGTCGGGTTAAAACGTGTTCCTGAAATCCCGTTTTGCAAAGAATGAGTGACATCTTCTAATGTATTACCAATGCATGAGTTGATGCCCATACCAGTGAT
>NZ_JBLZXR010000094.1:0-7999 GCF_050285345.1 Acinetobacter sp. | reverse complement strand
AATCATCGACATCAAAATTTGTATCTTGATTTGCTTAAATTACTCCGTGAAAATCCTCTTTAGCTTCCTAAGCCCCTAATTTAAAAATCGAAAAATTTTGAATAGGTAAAATACCGTCAAAAGTAGAATCAGATAGATGACGTATTCAGATGTGTACCTATCAAATAGCCTAAGTTTGGCTCATTTCTCTCATACAAAATTTTATATTTACTACGAAATTTATAGGTTTAAATTGCCTTCAAGTATCAAAGAAACGGAAATAAATAAATTTAATCCCAACCAAAACAGTTCAGAAAATCATAACTTCCTGTCATACTATCTGACTTGGAAATGAATACTTTATAAAGAGGTAATTAGGCGTGATTTCAGTAGGTATTGTAGGTGGAACGGGTTACACAGGCGTTGAATTGTTGCGTCTTTTGCTACGACATCCAAATGCAGAAGTAAAAGTGCTGACTTCACGTACTGAAAATGGCCGTCGTGTCGATGATATGTTCCCAAGCTTACGTGGACATACTGACCTTTGCTATTCAGACCTCAATATTGATGAGCTTAAACAATGTGATGTTGTATTTTTTGCAACACCGCATGGCGTAGCGATGAAACATGCTGAAGCACTTGTTACTGCAAATACTAAAGTTATCGATTTAGCAGCAGACTTCCGTTTGCAAGACTTAGCACAGTTCGAAAAATGGTATGGTCTGGATCATGCTTGCCCAGAACTATTAAAAGATTCAGTTTACGGTCTGTCAGAACTCAACCGTGAACAAATTAAACAAGCCAATGTAATTGGCAACCCAGGTTGTTATCCAACGACTGTTCAACTAGGTTTAGCACCAGTTTTAAAAGCTGACGCATTGGTGAAACCTGAAAGCATTATTATTGATGCGAAATCAGGTGTTTCAGGTGCAGGACGTAAAGCCAGTCTTGGTATGATTTACTCTGAAAATGCCGACAACTTCAAAGCCTATGGTGTTGCTGGTCATCGCCATCACCCAGAAATTGTTGAAGCATTGGAAAATATTTCAGGTCAAAAAGGTGTGTTTAACGAAATTTTATTCGTGCCACACTTAGTCCCAATGATTCGCGGTATGCTCAGCACAATTTATATTGATTTGACTGATGCAGGAGCAGCAGCAGATTTACAAAGTTTATATGAGCAGTTCTATGCCAATGAACAGTTTGTCGATGTGATGCCTGCGGGTAGTTCACCAGAAACCCGTACAGTACGTGGAGCGAACCAATTGCGTATTGCACTTTGCAAACCACAACCAAAAAAATTAGTGATTCTTGTGGCACAAGATAACTTAGTCAAAGGCGCAGCAGGACAAGCTGTCCAAAATATGAACCTTATGTTTGGTTTTGCTGAAAATGCAGGCTTACAAGACATTGGTTTATTACCATAAGAAACGTTTTTAGACTTCACACACATTTAAATCTGGATTTAAATGTGTGACTTGAATCAGTTCAAATTAAGAGATGACGATGTCGAATACAGAATCAAATATCACGTCACAGCCGGAACACAGTGAAAAGACGCCTTTTATGAAGACGAATATGCCACTGGCAATAGGTGCGGTTGTACTTGCACTGAGCAGCGGCTTACTCGGATATAGTATTGGTCATCGACAGGGCTTAACAGTTGTTGGTTACGATGCTGATGCAGAACAACTGGTCGATGTTGTGCAAAAGCAAAAAACTGAACTTGCAACCTTAAATAAAAATTTGAATGCTGCGATTCAAGAACGTGATGTTGCGGTCAGCAATTCCAATGATTTGTATCTGGCTGTCAACAAAGCGCGTGATGAGCAAGAGCTTTCTGGCAATTTAGGCGTGTTATATCGTGAAGTGCTGCGCCAACGTGGTGGTATGCCATTGGCTGTACAGCATCTTGCGATTAAACCGCTACCAGAAAATGCTTATGAATACCAGCTTGATTTGGTTCAGGTTAGTCCTTCAAAAAGTTCTGCTTCAGGAAGTATTGAGCTTCGTCTTATTAAAGGTACAGAAGTTTTGGTCGTACCATTAGAAGACAAAAACTTTAATTTTACCGAAAGTGAACGTCTGACTGGGCGCTGGACTATACCTAAAGGCTTTACGCCAGAATTTATTGAAGTACGACTTTCAGGGAATAAACCTGTAGTTCGTCGTTTTAGCTGGTCTAAAGGTCAGCCTGTTGAAAATCAATCTGCCTTCCTTTCAGAAATTCCTCAAACTGAAGCAAGTGCAAACTAAGTGTGAAACCATAATCCTATGCGAACCAATAAGCGTCAAACGTGTTTATCTGACATCAAAAATTCATTTTACCAATCAGGTTTAGTGGACTGGCATCTAAACCCGACTATCAGCCAAGGTACGCAGGATGACGGTGATTCTGACATTCAAGTGTTGACTGCACCACCTGAATTAAAACGTCCTCCAATGTATGCTGTCGTTTTAATGAACGACGATTACACCCCAATGGACTTTGTAATTGAAATTTTACAACAATACTTTGCTTTGAATCTTGACCAAGCGACTCAAGTAATGCTAACTGTACATTATGAAGGAAAGGGTGTTGCAGGGGTTTATCCGCGGGACATTGCGGAGACTAAGGCAAACCAAGTCAATAATTACGCTCGATCACAAAGTCATCCATTACTTTGTCAGATTGAGCCAAAAGATTAATAAGGGGATTACATGCTCAGTCGTCAATTAGAAGTATCATTACGTTTGGCTGTCAGCATGGCTCGTCAAAAGAGACATGAGTTTCTGACGGTTGAACATTTATTATTGGCTTTACTCGACAACGACTCCGCTGTAAATGCATTAAAAGCATGCGGTGCAGACATTATTGTTCTTCGTAAAGAACTTGAAGAATATGTAGAACAACATACCCCAAAACTTGCAGAAAATAGCGATCAAGCACCACATCCTACAGAAAGCTTTGATCGCATTTTACAACGTGCCATTTTCCATGTGCAATCGAGTGGTAATGACCGTACGGTAGAAGGTGCGGACATTTTAGTCGCGATGTATTCAGAGCGTGATTCTTTCGCGGTGTATTTGCTTAAACGCCATCAAATCAACCGCTTAACTTTGACTCAGTACTTGTCACACGGTACGCGTAAAGATGAAGTTCAGGCGGAAGAAGAAATTGAAGAAATTGATGGTGAAACAATTTCATCGCCAAATGCAGGACCTTTGGAACTGTATACCACCAACTTGAACGCAGAAGCGCAAAAGGGCAAAACAGATCCACTGATTGGCCGTGAAAAAGAAATTGAGCGCACAGCACAAATTCTTTGCCGTCGCCGCAAAAATAATCCACTTTTAGTGGGCGACCCTGGGGTCGGTAAAACTTCAATTGCTGAAGGCCTGGCGTGGTTAATTGTCAATGCTAAAGCCCCTAAACCCTTAGAAAATGCTGAAGTATTTAGTTTAGATATTGGTGCATTGGTTGCGGGTACAAAATACCGTGGTGATTTTGAAAAGCGTTTAAAGCAACTTTTAAATGCCTTGAAGAAAAAACCAGAAGCCATTCTATTTATTGATGAAATTCACATGATCATTGGTGCAGGCTCAAGTATGGGCAGTACCATGGATGCATCGAATTTAATTAAACCCGCTTTGGCAAATGGTTCATTACGCTGCATTGGTTCGACCACTTTCCAAGAATATCGTCAAGTCTTTGAAAAAGATCATGCTTTATCACGCCGTTTCCAAAAGATCGATGTGAACGAGCCGTCAATTTCAGAAACTATTGATATTTTACGTGGATTAAAATCTAAGTTTGAAGATTTCCACCATGTGAAATATGACGACCAAGCTTTGGTCTCTGCGGTGGAACTCTCAGCGAAATTTATTAATGATCGTTTCTTGCCAGATAAAGCCATTGACGTGATTGATGAAGCGGGTGCACAGCGCCGCTTAAAAGCAGAGCAAGAAGGCACGGTGATTTCGGTAGAAAATATTGAAGATATCGTATCTAAAATTGCACGTATTCCACCGAAAACGGTATCTAAAGACGACAAGAGCGTTCTGGAAAATCTGGAACGAGACCTTAAGCGTGTAGTGTTTGGTCAGGATGAGGCAATTGAAGCTCTTGCATCTGCAATCAAACTTTCTCGCGCAGGCTTGAAAGCACCGGATAAGCCCGTAGGTAACTTTGTATTTGCGGGGCCTACAGGCGTTGGTAAAACCGAAGTCACTAAACAGTTGGCAAAACTTTTAGGTGTTGAGCTGGTACGTTTCGATATGTCGGAATATATGGAGCGTCATGCAGTATCTCGTTTAATTGGTGCACCTCCGGGCTATGTTGGTTTCGATCAGGGTGGTTTACTCACTGATGCGATTCACAAAAATCCGCATTGTGTTTTATTGCTTGATGAAATTGAGAAAGCGCATCCAGACGTATTCAATTTATTATTGCAAATTATGGATCATGGCTCATTGACCGACAATAATGGCCGTAAATCAGACTTCCGTAATGTCGTCCTTGTTTTAACAACCAATATTGGCGCAGAAAGTATTGCCCGTGTCAGCATTGGTTTTAAAGAACAAGACAACAGTAATGATAATCAGGATGCGATGAAAAAAGCATTCTCACCAGAGTTCCGTAACCGTTTAGATGGCGTGATTCAATTTAAAGCATTACCAACTACAGTTATTGAAAATGTGGTGGATAAGTTCTTAACTGAATTACAGGCGCAATTGGATGACAAAAAAGTCATTCTTGAAGTTGATCAAGATGCACGTGAGTGGATGGCTGAAAATGGCTATGATCGCTTAATGGGTGCTCGACCAATGCAACGCTTAATTCAAGAACATTTGAAAAAACCTTTAGCGGAAATGATCTTGTTTGGTGAGCTTGCTGAGCATGGCGGTAATGTTGCTGTGTCAGTGAAGAAAGAAAATGGTAAAGCTATTGGTTTGAAACTTGAAGTGTTTGAAGATCAAACGGCTGAACCTGCTTAATTAAGATAATTCTTCGAAATAACCCGTGTTCTCACGGGTTATTTTTTGACTAAAAATTTATTTTGGATCCTGTGATTTAGACCTTATGGATATTCATTTCACCAAAGTGTTTACGACTTTTTTATTATTTTTGATTACAGCCGTAATGGAAATTTTAGGCTGTTATTTTCCGTATTTGATTTTAAATCAAAATAAATCCCATTGGCTCTGGGTCCCGACAGCATTGGCACTTGCAGCATTCGTTTGGCTGTTAACCTTACATCCAGCTGCTTCAGGGCGCATTTATGCGGCCTATGGTGGGGTTTATATATTTACAGCACTCATGTGGCTACGCTTTGTCGATCAAGTTAGCCTAAGCAGATGGGATGTATTTGGTGGTGTGATTGTATTGGTTGGCGCAGCAGTAATAATTTTGCAGCCACAAGGTTTAATTCGCTAAATATGAGATAAAGGCTATAAACCCAGTGCTGCAAAAATGAAACTTAATTGAATTTGCATTCAGTATTATGGATTTTAATTTCATACTTTTGCTGAGTTGAAGATAAATCCATTTCTAAGATGTAAGGGTTTACGCGTTGAAATTGATGTTCAAATAATAAAGCACAATTTTGCAAAGAATTTTTCTTAATCAGTTGTTTCACTTGTTGTTGACCAACAGATTCTGCGAATTGAGTAAAGTCAGGCGTGGTAATAATACCGTCGATTTCAATTTTATTTGCTGAAACCTCCATTTTTTCCATCAGCATATTTTGGTCGACTTGAAAGGGAAGTGTGCGCGAATCTTCATCACTAATTGCAGAGAGTATTTCATTTAAAGCGTGCGAATTTTTAATTTTAAAAGAGGAATCTAAAATCCCTTTTTTCACCAGATACTGATCGAGCTCTGTTGGTTGTGCGGCAATTGTAATTGAACTAAGACCTAAAGTTGCTATAAATAAAAAGCATTTTTGAATTTGCATAATTTAAATCACTTATTAAAGTTATGGTTTTATTAAAGCATGCAGGAACAAAAAAAGCACCAGAAGGTGCTTTTTTATTATAGGATTAATTTAGTCTTTTTTTAGACTTTCGTTAAGCAAAAATTCGACCAGTGCTTTTTGTGCATGTAGGCGGTTTTCAGCTTCATCCCAAACCACAGCATTTTTATGGTCCAGCATGTTTTCTGAAATCTCTTCACCGCGGTGCGCCGGCAAGCAGTGCATGAATAGGCAATCTGGGTGCGCAAGATCCATTAGACGTTCATTGACTTGATAATCAGCAAAGGCTTTTTCACGGATTTTTTGCTCTTCTTCTTGGCCCATGCTTGCCCAAACGTCTGTCACAATCAGATCCGCATTTACAGCAGCATCTTCAGCAGAATTTACAAGTTCTACACAATGAGCAAATTCTGAAAGGAACTGTTCTTTTGGTTCATAGCCTTTAGGCGATGCAATTTTTAACTTAAAGCCCCACATATGTGCAGCTTCAATATATGAATTACACATATTATTGCCATCACCAATCCAAGCCACAGTTTTACCTTCAATTGAACCACGATGTTCAACGAAAGTTTGTACATCTGCCAGCAGTTGGCAAGGGTGGTGATCATCTGTTAATGCATTGATGACTGGAACTTTAGAGTAAGATGCAAAGCGTTCAACAATGTCATGACCAAAAGTACGGATCATCACAATATCAAGCATGCTTGAAATAACACGTGCAGAATCTTCGACAGGTTCACCACGACCTAATTGAGAGTCACGCGATGAAAGGAAAATTGCACTTCCACCAAACTGACTCATACCTGCTTCAAACGATACACGGGTACGGGTACTGGATTTTTCAAAAATCATACCCATGACTTTACCAACAAAAGGCTGGAAAACTTCATTGTTATGTTGTTTGCGCTTGAGCTCGATTCCGCGCTGCACAATTTGGTTAAGTTCTAAAGTTGATAAGTCGCGTAAAGTAAGAAAGTGACGCAGAGCCATGATTACTCCACAATAATTGCTGAATTAAAAAGTAAACAACAATTAATTGTTGGTTGGTTAAAAGAAAAGAAGATCAAATACTCTATACTAAATAAATGCAAAATTGCAAAAAAACTAGCGCTTTTGGTGACCGTCTAAGAATCGATCAACCGAATAACTGATGTAGTTGTCTGTTTCTTGAGCATCATCATCAATGGAAATACCCATTAAGATACGCCATTCCAAATTACGCAGTATGCCAAAATAAAATTGCGCAGAAAACAGAGGGTTTTCACAGTAAATTAAACCCCGCTCATGCGCTTGAGATAGAATTTCAGCAATCTCTTTTTGAATGTGTTTAGGGCCTTGTTCATGAATATATTGGGCAATATCAGGATTACGTCCAGTTTGCTCTAAAATTAAACGCATAAAAGCTGCATTTTCAGGAATAACAATATGTTGGTGAAAATTTACCAAAGTATTGATGAGGTAAGTGCGAAGATCGCTATCTTGATTTACATTAAACGGTACGGAAATATCTTTAAAAAATAAATTTCGGCGATAATCACAAATCGCTTTAAATAAGCCGTCCTTATTTCCAAAATATTTGTAAATAGAGGCTTTGGAACCACCTGCATGATTGACAATATCGTCAAGTGATACCGCATCAAAACCACGCTTTAAAAATAATTCAGTCGCACTTTCTAATAGCGCAACACAACGCTCATGCCCGCGCCGAGTCTGGGGCAAGTCTAAAGGTTCGAGGTACGCTAAATTTTGCATAAAATGATAATTTTCAACAAAAAAAGTGATGATTAATGAGTAATTATAGCAAAAATATGGGTACTTTTCTTATTTGCTAAAAAATAGCTGTTCTTTGACTAAAGAATAACAACAGAAATGTGAATAGTGAATTATATGACTAAAGTTTTAGAGTTTTTGTTCTACAAGGGCATAGAGTTGCAAAAAAATATGGCTATACTCGAATTTCGAAAATTATTAGTAATGCCGTGGAAAGGAATATGACACAACAAACATCTGCAGGCTTAAGATTCAGACAAGCACTGGAAGTAGAAAAGCCATTACAAATTATC
>NZ_JBLZXR010000093.1:0-19637 GCF_050285345.1 Acinetobacter sp. | reverse complement strand
AGTTGAAGACGCATCATAATCGCATCGGCAAAACCACGCACAAGCATGACAATTGACACGAGGATATACATGATACCAATTTTTTTATGGTCTACAGATGTGAACCATTCGTTCCACAAGTAGCCCCATTTTTTAAAGTAGGTGATACCAGCAACAAGTGCGATACCGCCAAGAATCATCATTGCAACAGTAACCAATACGATTGGATCGTATGGAATTGCATCTGGTCCCAACTTACCTAAGAAGCTCATGTTATTCCCCCACAACTGAAGAAGCAGGTTCAACAGCGGCATGTGCTTCAGAAGCAGCAGCCTCATGAGTACCTGCAGCTGCTGTATGATCAGCGCCGTGGTAATTACTCATATATTTGTTGATCACTGATTTAAATAAGCCTTGCTCAACAGAAGAATAATAAGTCACAGGATGTGGCTGAGTCTTATAAGGACCTTCTTTTTCAGCTGTAGCTGCAAGTTCTTTCTCTAAATCTGTTTTGGCATTACGAACCATAGCATCGATTTGCTTATGTGAACGGTTACCGTCACGTAAAGTTGCATATTCAGCTTGGTCTAAAACTGTTTTTTGAACAGCTTCAGGGTTGATCGTTGTACCTTGGCCAGCTTTCACAGCAGTTACCCAGCTATCAAAATCAGCTTGAGCTACTGAATGAGCTTTAAAGCGCATTTGTGAGAAGCCATAACCTGAGTAGTTAGATGAGAAACCACGGAATACACCAATGTCATCAGCTAAAACGTTCAAGTGAGTTTGCATGCCTGCCATTGCATAAATCTGACCAGATAACGCAGGGATGAAGAATGAGTTCATCGTAAAGTTAGAAGTCAATTTAAGTGCAACAGGAGTCTTTTCAGGGAAGCGAAGTTCGTTAACAGTCGCAATACCTTCTTCTGGATAGATGAAGACCCATTTAAATTGTTCAGCAATAACTTGAACATTCAAAGGAGCTTTATCTGACTCAAGTGGACGGTATGGGTCATACTTGTGGGAACCCCACCAAGTTAACCAAGCTAAAATAATAATAATAATGACTGGAATACCCCAAACAACAACTTCAATTGCTGTTGAGTGTGCCCAAGTCGGTTGATAGTCTGCATCTTTATTTGACGCGCGATATTTCCAACCAAACCATAAAGCCATAATTGCTGATGGAATTACCACCAACAACATTAGGAAGATCGCAGTAAGCATTAGGTTAGATTGACCTTGTGCAACTGGACCTTTTGAGTTTAGAAGTACCATATCACCACCACACCCAGTTAAGAGTGCAGCAATCGCAGATAAAGACAATACAGCTAAAATTGTTTGTCTCATTTTACAACCTCGGTGAAGAGTCCCATTCCCTAAATCTAAATTTGGGATAGCGAATAAAAGTGTCGCATGATTATGATGTTTGATCAGACATGAAAAAACCGTCACAATAATGTGACACCGCTACGTTGTGAGGCATTATGCCTTATATCGACAAACTAAGCTATACATAAACATGCTTTAAATGGCTGTATTAAAACCTTATTTTTATAGTCGGAATTGTATTTTTTTTATATAAATTTTGTTTTAATTTCAAGGTGATGCGAAAAAAAGGGATGAAAATTTCACCCCCTTTAGAAAAAGTGAAAATTATTGGTTTATCACTTTGGTTTTTGCTAGTTTGTCGTGCAGAGTTTGACGTTTTTTTCCAAAAATAAATACGGAGTCGATGATTGCACTGAGTGGCATTGATAGGAAATTTAGGAAAATAAATAAAACACTACGTAAGGTAAAGCCGCGCATTAAGTTGACTGGCTCACTTGTTTCAGCATCTACAATTTTAATTTTGGTAATTTTTTTACCAATACTTTGTCCTGATTTAGCAATCAAGAAAGCTTGAATGCACAACATAATGAACAGGTAGGCAAACATTGCAATCCATGCCTGATTCGGAAACATTTCAATCATTTGGATTTGTAATGTTTGCAATAGACTCGGGTCTGCACTTGCAGCCATAGCTGCTTGCATGAATTGTTCATTCAGACTGGCAAACTTGGTTGCTTCTTCAGGGCTAAAGAAAGCAGTCAAAATAAATGTCGCGGGGATCCATAGTAACAAATCAACAATTTTGGCTAAAACACGTTTGGGAATACTGGCCAAAGCAAGTTGATTATTTTGCTGCACATGTGCTGCACCATAATTTTGAGCTGTTGTATTTTGATTTGGCTCAAAAGGTGTTGATGGGACAGGTGGTGTATAGCCCTCAGGCATATAAACATGCTGACCTTGAGTAAGTTCACCCAAAGCTTTCCATTCACTCATCCCTTGATGCCAAACCAAGTCAGTTAGTAATACTTGTTGACTTGCAAGCATCTGGTTGAGTTGTTCCAATGTGTATGGACCAGCCTGTTGATTATTTCGTGCCAAGTAAATCTGCATAAAGCTAAATTCTCAAAAAACGTCAGTAAGAGTATAAATAAAAAAAAAGACCCACATGTGGGTCTTTTTTTAACACAGTTTATTAAGCTTGTTGAGCTTTTTCTTCAGAAAGGAAGAACCATGTATCTAATACAGAGTCTGGGTTAAGAGAAACAGACTCAATACCTTGTTCCATTAACCATTTTGCAAGGTCAGGGTGGTCAGAAGGACCTTGACCACAAATACCTACGTATTTACCAGCTTTACGACAAGCATGGATTGCCATTGAAAGAAGTGCTTTCACTGCTGGATCACGTTCGTCAAATAGGTGAGAAACGATACCAGAGTCACGGTCAAGACCAAGTGTTAACTGAGTCAAGTCGTTAGAACCGATAGAAAAACCATCGAAGTGTTCAAGGAACTGTTCAGCCAACAAAGCGTTCGTTGGAAGTTCACACATCATGATCACTTTCAGGCCATTTTCACCACGTTTAAGACCATTCAGACCTAATAATTCAATTACACGTTTCGCTTCAGCAACGGTACGTACGAAAGGAATCATGATTTGAATATTGGTTAAGCCCATTTCGTCACGTGCTTTTTTCAGTGCGCGGCATTCTAATTCGAAGCAGTCACGGAAGTTATCAGACACATAACGGCTTGCACCACGGAAGCCCAACATTGGGTTTTCTTCTTCAGGCTCGTATAACTTACCACCGATTAAGTTTGCGTATTCGTTTGACTTAAAGTCAGACATACGAACAATCACAGGTTTATCAGCAAACGCTGCAGCAAGTGTAGAAATACCTTCAACTAGTTTTTCAACATAGAATTCGATTGGAGACGCATAGCCTGCAGTACGAGACAATACCGCTGCGCGAGTTTCACGTGGAAGGCTGTCAATGTTAAGAAGCGCTTTCGGGTGAACACCGATCATACGGTTGATGATGAACTCAAGACGCGCAAGACCAACACCTTCGTTTGGAATTTGTGCGAAGTCAAATGCGCGGTCAGGGTTACCTACGTTCATCATGATTTTGAACGGAAGTTTAGGCATAGACTCGATCGAGTTACGTTGGATTTCGAAGTCCAAAGAACCTTCATAGATAAAGCCTGTATCACCTTCAGCACAAGAAACAGTCACTTCTTGACCATCAGTTAATACTTCAGTTGCATTACCACAACCTACGATTGCAGGAACACCAAGTTCACGTGCAATAATTGCAGCGTGACAAGTACGACCACCACGGTTAGTCACAATCGCAGCAGCACGTTTCATTACTGGTTCCCAGTCTGGGTCAGTCATGTCTGATACAAGTACGTCACCGTCTTGTACTTTGTCCATTTCTTTGATCGACGTTACGATACGAACGCGACCAGAACCGATACGTTGACCAATTGAACGACCTTCACAAATCACAGTACCTTTTTGTTTAAGTAGGTAGCGTTCCATTGTGCCGACATTTTCACGGCTTTTCACAGTTTCAGGACGTGCTTGAACGATGTAGATTTGACCGTCATCACCATCTTTTGCCCATTCGATGTCCATTGCTGAACCGTAATGGTTTTCAATGATCAATGCTTGTTTAGCAAGTTCTTGAAGCTCATGGTCGTTTAATGCGAATTGTTGACGATCAGCTTTTTCAACGTCCACAACAACTACTGATTTACCAGCAGCACCTTCTTCACCATAAATCATTTTTTGGTGTTTAGAACCAAGGTTACGACGTAATACAGCGTGTTTGCCTGCATTAAGAAGTGGTTTAGATACATAGAATTCGTCAGGGTTGACTGCACCTTGTACGACCATTTCACCCAAGCCATAAGAAGCGGTGATGAATACTGCATCGCGGAAACCAGATTCAGTATCAAGGGTAAACATTACACCCGCAGCACCAGTTTCAGAACGAACCATACGTTGAACACCAGCAGATAACGCGACAACGTCATGTGCGAAGTTTTGGTGTACACGATAAGAAATTGCGCGGTCATTATAAAGTGAAGCAAATACTTCTTTAATCGCAACAAGTACGTTGTCGATACCACGAATGTTCAAGAAAGTTTCTTGTTGGCCTGCGAAAGAAGCATCAGGTAAGTCTTCTGCTGTTGCAGAAGAACGAACGGCAACCGCGATTTCAGGGTTGCCGTTTGAAAGAGCTGTGAAAGCTTCACGAATTTCTTTTTCAAGTTCTGCTGTAAGCGGAGTTTCGACGATCCATTGGCGGATTTTCGCACCTGTTTCTGCAAGTGCATTAACGTCATCAACGTTTAGCGCTGCAAGTTCAGCGTTGATTTTAGCGTTTAGGCCACTTTGCTCGAGAAATTCACGATACGCTTGAGCTGTAGTAGCAAAACCACCTGGTACTGAAACACCAGCATTCGCAAGATGGCTGATCATTTCACCCAATGATGAGTTTTTACCACCCACGAGTTCTACGTCGTGTTTCCCTAATTTTTCTAGACCAATTACGCGCGCTTCCAAAGTTGTTACTCCACTTTTGCAGTATTAATCACTATTTGGCATGAAATTATAACAAATAACTTAGCATTTTGAATTTACTAAGTGACAGTCATGTAAGATGGTTTACTATAAAGATTATATAGCACTAAGACAAATATTGGAGGAGAATTTTAATGTCAGAAGGTAAACAGATAAAGCGCAGTGTTTTCTTTGTTTCTGATGGTACTGCGATTACCGCTGAAACCCTCGGTCATTCACTGTTAGCGCAGTTCCCTCATGTGGATTTTGACATTCATATTATTCCTTATATTACTACTGAAGAAGCCGCGACAAATGTCGTTGCAGAAATCAATCAACGTGCTCAAGAAGATGGCCAAAAGCCACTGGTGTTTGATACCTTAGTTGACCCCTATGTACGAGAAATTATTAACACTGCAGATGCAATAAATCTTGATGTTTTTGAAGGGCTTATTAGTAAGTTGTCTGATGAGTTAGGTACTGCGCCTACGACTTTAGTCGGGCAGACCCATGCGGTGACGGATTCTGCGTCTTATAAAGCCCGTATTGATGCTGTTCACTTTGCCTTAGACAATGATGATGGTGCGCGTACGCGTCATTATGACAAAGCAGATTTGATTCTGATCGGGGTGTCTCGTTCGGGTAAAACGCCAACTTCAATTTATTTATCATTGCAATTTGGAATCCGTGTAGCGAACTATCCGTTGACCGAAGAAGATTTAGATGACAATCGTTTACCTGCAGTTTTGCGTGAACATAAACATAAACTATTTGGCCTAATGATTGATGCAGAGCGCCTTGTAGCGATTCGTACGGAGCGTAAAGCCAATAGTCGTTATGCTAGTTTTAGTCAGTGTCAAATGGAGCTTCGCGCGATCGAAGGCATTTATATTTCAGAAGGCGTTAAGTATTTAAACGTGTCAGAAATGTCAATTGAAGAAATTTCAACACGTGTACTACAAATGACTGGTTTGAAACGTCGAATTGGATAAAATTTCAAAAGCCACTTCAGTGGCTTTTTTTTGATAGTAAAATATTATTTTTATTATATGAAAATAGTATAAAAAATATGGATAACGATACTTTTGGGGAAAGTCCTAAATTTAGTTTATTTTTCTTCCAAAATATCTGAAATTTCCACAAATGTTGATATGCGTTTTTTAGCTTTTTATACAATTTCTAACACACAAAAATGACCCGAAAAATGAGTACCAAGTTTGATAAATTTCTCAGTGAACTCTGATTGAAATCTAAACAGGTGAAACGCCAGTTTAATGAGATGGAAAATGGTGGGATTTTGTTATTTAAATCTACATATTGGTGAATAATTGCTCAATATTGGGCGGTTTTTGCGTTTAAGTGCTAATAAAATGATCAAGAAGTAGAGTAAAAAATAGGCAAACAGTGCGTGTGTGATGGTGGTTTTATAAAAATACTGCCATTTATTTAAATGATGTGGTTAATAAGTATACTTTTATCTGTGTTTTGTCGTTTGTTTTTAAGGTTTTTTGGAAGAAATAAGTCAAAATTCAGGGCATTTTTTAGAAAAATGGGTCATAGAAATTAAAATAATGCTGTGCTGAAATAATTTTATATGTGTGCTTTTTGATCCTATGAAAAAATGAAGTGGGTGCTTAATCAAACAGGTTATTTAAGTTCCTTTGTTGAGAAAGATATGGAAGTAAATCGGTCAGGTAGAGGCTATGAATAAAAGCTGAATCCATCAGCTTTTATTCATTTAATTTTCAAAACTCACTTAGATCACTTAGATGCGCTTTGATTGAATGACATTGTCATTATGCTTTGTCTTTTTTAGAGAGTTCACTACGAATAATCACATCACATTCAAAGCTGTGGTCATCTAAAGCGGTAATGGTATGATTTTGAATTTTGATAATGGGCCAAGTGTTTAAGATGCAATTTGGCTGTTGTAGCGCTGTATAGTAATGATCGGACTTTAAGAAAATTTTATTTTGGATGGCGGTATTTGGGCTGAGTAAATGTCGGAGCCAATGATTGGGAACTTGATCTTCCAAAAAGCGTAAAGCCAAAATACTTTTTATACGATTACTAAAAAGTCTACGGTTCTTCGTAATCAAGGGGTGTTGGATGAGTTTGTTTAATAGACGTTCGGTGCGCGGTAGGATAAATTGCGGTTTAATTTGATAGACCATAATGCTATCTGCAATTTGGCAGAGTTGATGTAACTCAGAGACAATATGTTGATCAACTCCAATAATCGCAATTTTTTTATTTTGAAAATCAAAATCTTTGATTTGATCCGAGTTCATGAGTTCACCACGATATTGTGTAAAATCATCAAGATGATTATTGAAAATATGGTGGTTTGCATCCTGCTGGTGAGCCATATTTATTCCTTATTGATATTTTATTTTTTGATTCAATCCAAATATCTTCTGACAACTACAGAGCAGGGTAAAGTTCTTTTTCAGTCTGATGAGTCATGCAAATTTTTTTGAAATTTAGAGCTTGGCACTTGTTATTCTATATTTTATAAGAGTGGATTTTAGAGCGCGTAACAGCGAGGTTTTTTGTATTTAAGGCATCTTTTTTGATGTGGATGCCTTTTTATTTGAAGTAATCAAAATTAAGAATTTAAGTTGTTGTCATCTGAAGGTGAGTTAAATTCAATCGTAGGATTCATTTTATTGTTTAGTTCAGGCTGCTCAGCATGTGTGCGCAAATAGTCCATATCACGGATATTTTTCTGCACGGCTACTGCACCAAATAAACTCATTAGAAATGCCATCATATAAAAGCCTTTTTCGCTCAAAGCCAACTCAGCATTCCAAAGTCCAATAGCCAACAACACCAGACAGATGATTACAGAAGCCCAACATAATCCGAAATAAATTGCAGTGACATGCATGCCTTCTAAACGATCGCGAATAATTTTCTGTAATGATACTGAGGAAAATAAACCATAGAGCAAGAGGATGAGATAGAAGCCTTTTTCATTCAACATCATCGTAGCATTGAATAGGCCAATGCAAAATACTACAGCGCCTAAAATGAGTGCGACCCAACTGACGGCAATAAAAGCAGGTGTTGGTTTATTAATGTATTGACTCATAAATCGTCTGGTTCTCATTGTTATTGCTTATGTTGAATATTTATACCGCATTAAAAATTATAAGCAAAGTATTAAAAATCTTCTCTTGAGGATCGGTCAAAATTAAAAAAGAAGCTAGAACCAAGATACATTTTGAACATCAGTTCTAGCTTATATAGGTATGATTCGTCTTTTTGTTAAAGGTCGGCGTGTTTGATTTGCATTAAACGTTCAAAGTTTTCAATGCGTTTATCTGTGTCATAAATATCACAGGTAAAAATAAATTCATCCACATCATATTTGGATAAGAGATTTTCTAGACCCGCTTTGACGGCTGCATTCGAGCCGACTTGACCCATGGCATAGAAATTATCGACCGACATTTTTTCTGCAGCTGTCCATAAGCCTTGCATTGAGTTTACAGGTGCTTTGAGTTTTAAACTTTGACCACGCATTAAACCTAAAACACGTTGATAGGCACTGGTTGAAAGATATTCAGCTTCTTCATCTGTTTCTGCAACTACAGTTGGAACTCCCATGGAAACATAAGGACGGTCTAAATATTCGGAAGCTTGGAAATTTTCACGATAGAGCTGAATCGCTTGACCTAACATGCGTGGTGCAAAATGTGAGGCAAATGAGTAGGGCAAACCTAAACGTGCAGCCAATTGTGCACTAAATAAACTTGAACCAAGAAGCCAAACGGGAACATGAGTATTTTGACCCGGTGTCGCCACGATACGCTGATTAGGTTCAGGGGCTTTAAAATATTGCAAAATCTCCAAGACATCTTGTGGAAATTGATCTTCGGTTTCCTGACGGCCACGGCGTAAGGCACGCATGGTGGTTTGGTCTGTACCCGGTGCACGGCCCAGACCGAGTTCGATTCGGCCCGGATAAAGCGTTTCCAAGGTACCAAATTGTTCTGCGACCACTAGAGGTGCATGATTTGGTAACATGATACCGCCCGAACCAAGTTTAATTGTTTTGGTATTTGCCAAAAGATAACCCAACAAAACTGCTGTGGCTGAGCTGGCAATCCCATCCATATTGTGATGTTCAGCCAACCATAAACGTTCATAACCCAGTTGTTCAGCATGTTGAGCGAGTGCTAAGGCATGTTTTAATGAAAACTCAATGCTTTTGTCATTACGTACTGGGGCAAGTTCCAGTATCGAAAATTTTGTTTCAGCTAAAGTGCGCATACTTTTACTCGGGAATTTGTATATCGAAATAATACGATATATTGGGTTTTATGTATATCGATAAACTACGATGTATTGGTTTGGAAAATAACTCATCTTCATCAGTCATATTGTTGGATTTAGAAAATCTAAATTGTTGAGCCGTGGAATAATTCTATATCTTCCATATAAGGTTATTTATAGCTAATTTTGATAGTTTAAATTTTATGTGAAGATCTTTTTTGTAGTGTTGGTTTTGCATATATGTTCTTTAAATCATGCTTCTAAAGTAGCAAGATTTCGTTAAATTAAAAGATAGCAGTATTTTTAACCCACTTAAAATGATTGTTTAAAGTTCGAATGCTTAATCTGGAGATCATCATGCAAGGTGATAAATCCAGCTATACAGCTAAACAAAAGCGACAAGCTTAGTATATTGTTGAATCTGAAAAATCACGAGGTCTATCGCAAGAAGAGGCGGAACGTATTGCTTGGGTAGCGGTAAATAAACAAGGTGGTGGTGGTTTAAAAAAGCCCAAACACTAATACGTGATCAAGTCAGTATCTTGGAGCCTTAATTACTTGCAGTAAAAAAGCACCCGAAGGTGCTTTATATTTTGTGTCACTTGCAAATTAACGTTTACCGTTTTTGTACCAGCCATTGTGGCGACCATTGTCTCCGCGATATCCACGATCGTCGTAGCTATAGTGATTGTTTCTGTAGCCACGGCTGTTGTAACGACGATCATAACGATCTTCATAACGTCCGTAACGATCATCATAACGACGGTCTTCAGAGACTTTTTTACCGAGTACTGAACCACCAGCAGAACCTAGTGCGGCACCGATATAACCACCATTTGTACCGCCCATGTTTTTACCTACGGTATAACCACCGGCACCACCAAGTGCACCACCAATCATTGCGCCATTACGGTCACGTTTATTTGCAGAAGCTGCTGCACCCGCACCACCACCAATGGCTGAACCAATCATTGCGCCAGTTTGACCGCCCATTTGGTTACCAATAGCAGCACCCACGACACCACCAAGTGCGGAAGTTAACGCGGTATTGGTATTGTTACCTGCATGTGTTGCAGTCATGGTAAATGCTGAAACTGCAATAGCTGCACTAAATAAGATTTTATTGATTTTCATTGTTGAACTCCTTACGAAGTGCGATGTTTGTCTGTTAAGTTCACTATAGAAAAATAGATAGAAAATATTTGGAGTAGAGTGTGATGGATCTCAATACTTCGGTTGCAGCATTGTAAATTTTCTAACGATTTTCTTCATTATTGATAAATGATTTATTTTTCAATGATTTAGTGATGTGTGTAAATTGCAATTAATATTGAGATGAGTGTGTTCTCGCGTTATGAAATAAATGAATGACGGAGCATAAATCGTGAATGGCTACAAAAAAAATAAAAAAGCACCTCGAAAGGTGCTTTTCACAATAGATCAGTTCTGGCTAGACTTGGTCTAACTGCCCATTGCCGTATTGATTAATGACGATGGTGACGACGGTGTTTTTTGTAATATTTACGTTCTTGATATTTGTCGTAATCTCTGTCTTTAGAAATTTTATTACCCAAAGCAGCACCACCCGCAGCACCTAGTGCAGAACCGATATAACCACCGTTTGTACCGCCCATGCTTTTACCAACGGTATAACCCGCACCACCGCCTAGAGCACCACCGATCGCAGACTCGGTACGGTTACGTTTGTTACTTGCTACCGCAGCACCACCCGCACCACCTAAAGCAGCGCCAATAGTTGCACCTGTCGTACCGCCCATGTTTTTACCAATTGCAGTACCTGCAACACTACCTAATGCACTTGCAGCTGCAACACGAGTTGTACTGTCAGCATTTGCAGAAACAGTGAACATAGAAGCAGTCGCTAAAGTGGCTGTCATTAAAAGAGTATTCAGTTTCATTGTTCACTCCATGTCCTAAATTTTAGGACTGTTGTTCTTGATAATTTCGATGGGAGTAAATGTAACAAAACTATTCGCCTTAAATGTGGAGAGCTTTCTCAAAAAATAGCGATTTAAGTAACTTCTTTGTATGAGTTTTATTAATAATGTGAAAAATAGGATTGAATGGCGAAAATGCACACAACTTTGTGGAGAAATGTGGGAGTGATGCAGTTGGCATTTTTGAAATAACCCACTTGAACGATAGTAAGCATCGCAATAAATATGTCATTTCAGACCTATAGTCGGTAAACTAGCGGCATTATTTTGGATTTGGCATAACCGTGCAATTTAGACGGATGAGCCTGTGTATTGAGACTTTTTAAAAAATGAAAGAATCGTTACGTTTACGATTAGATCAGCTTTCTGACCGTCACGAAGAATTAAATGCATTATTGGCAGATGTTGAAGTCATTTCTGACAATAAACGTTTCCGTCAATTATCACGTGAGCACAGTGATTTATCAGAAATTACAGAAGTATGGCGGAAATATCGCCAAGCAGAAGAAGATATTGAAACTGCTGAAGTCATGTTGACTGATCCTGACTTTAAAGAAATGGCAGTTGAAGAGATTAAAGAAAATAAAGCACTGATCTCGCAGCTTGAAGCTGACTTAAACATCCTAATGATTCCCAAAGATCCAAATGATGCCAACTCTGCCTATTTGGAAATTCGTGCGGGAACCGGTGGTGATGAAGCGGCAATTTTCTCGGGTGACTTATACCGGATGTATAGCAAATATGCTGAGACACAAGGTTGGCGTATTGAAGTGCTGTCAGAAAATAATGGTGAGCACGGCGGCTATAAGGAAGTGATTTGCCTAATTAATGGTGAAGGGGTTTATGGCCGCTTGAAATTTGAAAGTGGCGCACATCGTGTACAACGTGTGCCTGCAACTGAATCTCAAGGTCGTGTACATACATCTGCATGTACGGTGGCAATTTTGCCTGAAATTGATGTTGATACTAGCGTTGAAATCAACCCTTCAGAACTTAGAATTGATACTTACCGCGCGTCTGGTGCGGGTGGTCAGCACATTAACAAAACGGACTCTGCTGTACGTATTACGCATCTGCCAACAGGAACAGTGGTGGAATGTCAGGATGAACGTTCACAGCATAAAAACAAAGCCAAAGCGATGGCACTTTTGGTTTCTCGTTTAGAAAATGCCAAACGTGCAGCAGCAGACGCAGCGACGTCTGAAATGCGTCGTGACTTGGTGGGTTCAGGTGACCGTTCTGAGCGTATTCGTACCTATAACTATCCACAAGGTCGTATGACTGATCACCGTATTAACTTAACACTGTATAAGTTAGATGCAGTGATGGAAGGTGATTTAACGGAATTGCTGGATAGCTTGCATCGTGAATATCAAGCCGATCAATTGGCATTATTAGCACAGCAGAATGGTGGCTAATGAATATTGCACAGGCTTTGGCCTACCGTGGTGAACCTGAAAGCTATGAACGTCAGGAAAATGCGTGGTTGTTAGAACACATCACCAAAATTGATTCTTTTGATTTAATCATGAAAAAGGATCAGGAACTAACTGCAGATCAAGAACAGCAATATATTGCTGCGCTTGAACGTATCGCAGCTGGCGAGCCTTTGGCTTATGTCACTGGATCTCAGCCATTTTGGACTTTAGATCTAAAAGTAACCAAAGATACGTTGGTGCCGCGTCCAGATACTGAAGTTTTGGTTGAAACTGTGTTGCGTCTAGATTTACCTGAAGATGCACGTGTAGTCGATTTGGGAACTGGAACAGGTGCAATTGCATTGTCTTTAGCCAGTGAACGTCCAAGTTGGTCGGTGGCAGCTTCGGATATTTACGAGCCAACTTTAGAGGTGGCTGAGTTTAATGCGAAAAAGCATGATCTTGAACATGTACAATTCGTATTGGGCTCATGGCTAAAACCTTTTGGTCGTGCCTTTTTTGATGTGATTGTATCGAATCCACCATATATCGATGCCGATGATGTTCACATGCAAGATCTGGCGACAGAACCTGAGCGAGCATTGGTTGCAGACAATCATGGGCTGGCTGATTTGGAACAGATTATTCAGCAAGGTAAAAAGCACTTAACGGTAAATGGCTGGGTGGTGCTTGAGCATGGCTATGACCAAGGTGATGCGGTAAGACATTTGTTCTTACAAGCAGGCTACCGTGATGTTCGTACCGTGAAAGACTATGGTGGCAATGATCGTGTCACTTTAGGGCAGTGGCGGCACTAATTGTTAAAGTGAGTAGTCAAAAGACATTTATATAGATTGAGCTAATTTCGGTTTTATATAAGTTTAAGAGCTAATTGTATTTCTATATTTTAGGTGTAATCATAAAAAAAGCGGCATAAGCCGCTTTTGTTGAATGTACAGATTACATTGGATAATCTTGCAAACTGTCAAAGACTTCAACTTGATGTAGTGCATCAGTTTCGACAGCAAGACACAGCGTCACAATTTTCTTTAGATCTGCTAAATATTGTTCATCTTTGAAAGATGCGCCTAATTGAAGTGCTTGAATACGGTCTATGCTAATATCAAGCGCTTGAGCAGCTTCAATCGCATTAACTTCATTAAAGAATGTAGTCACCGCACGATTTAAGTCACAGTCTGATGCTTCCAGAATGCCTTGATTTAGTTGCTCTTCAAATTGTGGAGTAGGAGATTGCAAAGCTTGAGTAAAGTTTTGCACTAAACGTTGATCGAGGACATCAATCATTTTAAGCATGTCATACCTTTAAAAGAAATAAGGTGATTAAACAGGGAGTACAGCCGAAAAATAAGCATTAAAGAATGCTTTAAAATTGGATAAAAAATAACCCAAATAAGTGAATAGTGCAATAATATTCAGATGAATGCTCAGTCGTTTTAGTAAGTGATTGAATTCTATTCCTATTATTTTTATAGGTGGTTTTTTAGGGGAAATACACAATCGTGGAGGCTTGACTTCTTTGCTTATCGCTTTTTTGAACCTGATGGCACGGGGCTGTTTACAGTACTTGGTTTAATGCGATGAAAGCGCTCGGTTTATAAAACCTAGGTACAATAGGAATATTCTGTAGTGCAAATTACACCTACTAAAATTAAAAAATATGTCCTTGAAATAGGTAGTCACAAGTTAAAGCAATATTATGGGCATAGTTTTGCTTTAGCGATAATTTTCTAAATGAGTTGAAATGATAATGATGGCGACATAAGGCGTTTACAGATTTTTATTCTGGCGATAAGCTCCCGGACTCACACCAGTCCATTTCTTAAAAGCCCGATGAAAGGCACTGGGTTCATGAAAATTTAATTCATCGCTAATGTTTTGCAGGCTTTTATCTGTACGGGTCAAAAAATCAATAGCAGTATCCCGACGGATATCATTTTTTAATTGTTGATAGCTGACACCTTCACTTTTGAGACGGCGCTGCATGGTCGCTTCAGACATATTCATTTTCAGTGCCAATTCATTTAGTTCAAGCCATTCCGCAGGTGAAACGTCGATTAGCTGTTTACGAATTTGGCTACTGAGTGCATAGGGATTTTTAAAACGCACCAATAAGTTTTCTGGAGTTTGCTGTAAAAATTGATACCAAGAGCGTTGGTCTTGTTTAATCGGCAAATTTAAATAGCTGGCATCAAATTGAATATAGTTTTGCGTAGCTTGATAATGAATATTTTCACAAAACCGGACTTTGTAGTCGTGGTCATCCATCGGCTGATCACATTTAAGCTGAATTTGGTTTAGAAGAATGCGTTGCCCACAGAGCCAACAGATTAAAGTATGTATCAACATAATATAAGTGGCATAGCTAAACATGCGCTTCGTGGCCTGTTGGTCATAGATCACGATATAGGCATAGTGTTCGTCAATGATCAGTGAGCTTTGTAAATCATCCAAGACTAGATTTAAAAACTGCAAAATTTGCTTGAGCGCATTTTCTAAATTGTCATTATGCATGACCATTTTGGATAACAGTTTAAAACTACCGCGACGCATGGCATGTCGATCCATACCAAAAAATTCATCATCCATCACATCGGCAAGCGTGGTCCAAAGTGCTGCATATTGAGAGACGGAAACCCGTGCCTTGCTTGAATCTAATAATTCGGCTGGAATACCCGATTTGTGCAAAATTGCAGGAATATCATGTTGTAGGTTTTGTGCATCGACCAAGGCTTCGTGGACCAGTTCAATTGAAATGGTGCCTTTACTATATTCAAGTCCATGTTTAGGCATAAGTGTTGATCGGTCCATGTTCAGGATTGTCCAAATACATCAGTCAAGATGCAACATTTGGAAATTGTACTCAATGCACACTGTGTTTACTCTGCATCTTAAGTCGAATCTTATTAAAACAATTTGAAATAGGGAAATCGTATGAAGATTCAAGGAAAAGTTTTTGTCATTACCGGTGGTGCATCAGGTTTAGGTGCGGCAACGGCGACTCATTTTATTGCGCAAGGTACGAAGGTCATTTTGGTTGATATGAACCAAGAACAAGGTGAAGCGATGCAACGCCAGTTGGGTAACCATGCCAAATTTGTGCAACTTGATGTAACCAATGAATCCGCAGTTGCTGCCTTTTTTGCGCAAGTAGAAACAGAATATGGTCAACTCAATGGCTTAGTGAACTGCGCAGGTATTGCACCTTCAGCAAAAGTGTTGGGTCGTGATGGTTTACATGATTTGGCCATGTTCCAAAAAGTACTCGACATTAACGTGAGTGGGACATTTAACATGCTGCGTTATGCCGCGCAGTTGATCGCTAAATATGAACTCAAGGCAGGCGAAGAAGAACGCGGCGTGATTGTGAATACGGCATCGGTTGCGGCTTATGATGGACAAATTGGACAGGCTGCCTATGCCGCATCGAAAGGTGCGGTCGTTGCCATGACGTTGCCTTTAGCACGTGAGTTGGCACGGGAAGCGATTCGCGTAATGACTATTGCACCGGGGATCATGGAAACGCCAATGCTGAAAGGTCTGCCGCAAAATGTTCAGGATGCTTTAGGGCAAATGGTGCCGTTTCCTCCACGTTTGGCTAAACCGCAAGAGTTTGCGCATTTGGTGGCGCATATTTTTGAAAATAGTTATTTGAATGGTGAAGTGATTCGTTTGGATGGCGCGATTCGGATGCAGCCTAAATAAGTGTGTTGAATACAGTCACTGCGGAGTCTTACTGTGAATAAATTCTTTGGCAGTAGCTCATTGAGTTACTTTTGTTGCGGTAAAAGTAACCAAAACCATATTTAACGGTAAATTTTAAATACGGAATTGATTATGAAAAGGGATATTCAATGATTTTAAATGATGAACAAAAAATGGTTCAGGACATGATGCGAAGTTATTCGCAGGAAAAACTGAAACCGACTGCCGCTGAACGGGATAAGACCGCGGCATTTCCTGCACAAGAACTTAAAGAACTCGGTGAGTTGGGTGCATTGGGCATGACAGTTTCACCTGAATGGGGTGGTGCAGGTTTAGACTATGTTTCTTTGGTGTTGGCATTAGAGGAAATTGCTGCGGGTGATGGTGCAATTTCGACCATTGTCAGCGTGCAGAACTCATTACCGTGCGGCATTACTCAGCGTTATGGCACCGAAGCACAAAAAGAGAAATATCTTAAAAAATTGGCGACAGGTGAATGGCTCGGCTGTTTTTGCTTAACTGAACCTCAAGTGGGTTCAGATGCTAGCGCATTGGAATGTAAAGCCGAACGCGATGGTGATGAATGGGTGCTAAATGGGACAAAGCAATTCATTACCACAGGTAAGCATGCACAAGTGGCTTTGGTTTTTGCCGTAACCGATAAAGCTGCAGGGAAAAAAGGCATTTCATGCTTCTTATTTCCAACCGATACCAAAGGTTATATCGTCTCGCGCCTAGAAGAAAAAATGGGACAACATTGCTCAGATACTGCCACGATTGTACTGGATAACTGTCGGATTCCTGCCAATAGTCTGCTAGGACAAGAAGGTGAAGGTTATAAAATTGCGCTTTCCAATTTAGAGTCTGGGCGTATTGGTATTGCGGCTCAATCGGTGGGTATGGCACGAGCAGCTTTAGATGCAGCAGTTGAATATGCCAATGAGCGCAAGGCATTTGGTGTTGAAATTGTGCAACATCAGGCAGTGGCATTTCGTTTAGCAGATATGGCAACGCAAATTGAAGCAGCGCGCCAACTGATTTTTCATGCTGCGACTTTAAAAGATGCAGGATTGCCGTGTCTAAAAGAAGCCTCAATGGCGAAGCTTTTTGCCTCAACTATGGCGGAACGCGTATGTTCAGATGCGATTCAAATTCATGGCGGCTATGGCTATGTCTCTGATTTTCCAGTAGAGCGTATTTACCGAGATGTGCGTGTCAGTCAAATTTATGAAGGTGCATCGGACATTCAGCGCTTGGTCATTGCACGAGAAGTGACGAAACAATAAGTGTTTAAAAAATAGACTTTGGTCGGTGTTCAAACCCTGCAAAAGCATTGATGCTTTTGGAAATTGCAGGGCACATCCAAACATGATTATCTAACAATAGCAGCAAGATGAATCCGGAAAATATGCATGACATGCAGACGGATCAAATACGGCAAGTAAGGCTTTAAAGGAATAAGCGGCTTGCCGCACGTTTAGAACAACAAGATTAATGGATATTCAAAGCAGGCAGCTTTGATGCAATAAAACAGGATAGGAGTTTGTCGTAATGAAGACACTGGATCAGGCATATCTGGATTTTAATTTTGAAAACATGCTTCAAGAGCAATTGGTGGGTGCAACACAAGCGATTAATGCCTATGAAGAATGTTGTGGTCGATATGTGGGACAAAATCGTACAGCGCTGATTTGGGAAGGGAAAAACGGCGAATCTGAACAATGGAGTTTCGAGCAATTGGCTGAGGCTTCAGCACAATTGGCACACTATTTTAAAAGTATTGGCTTAAATGCCGGTGATTGTATTGCAGGATTGTTGCCTAGAACCCCAGCGTTATTAATTACGATATTGGCCACATGGCGTATCGGGGCAATTTACCAACCGCTCTTCACGGCATTTGAATCCAAAGCTATTGAACATCGTGTACAAACCGCAGCGACGAAGTTGATTGTGACCAATTCAGAACAACGTCCAAAATTAAATCATATTGATCTTCCACATATTTTGACGCTACATGCAGAGGGTAGCGAGCAGATTGATCCAGATTTTTGTACAGCATTAGAACAGCAATCTACACGCTTTGAATCGGTATCACGCACTTTTGAAGATGATTTTCTGATGATGTTTACCTCAGGGACAACGGGTCTGGCAAAATCTGTTCCTGTACCGAATAAAGCGATCTTGGCGTTTAAAGGCTACATGACCCATGCCGTGGATTTACGTGAGGAAGATTCGTTTTGGAACTTGGCCGATCCCGGTTGGGCTTATGGTTTGTACTATGGCATTGCAGGTCCATTAAGTTTAGGTCATAGCATCATTATGGATGAGCGTGCGTTTAGCGTCGATCATGCTGTTCAGATCATTAAAAAATACCAAGTCAGTAATTTAACTGGCTCACCGACGGCATTTCGGATGTTCTTCGGCTTTAAAGAAAAATTTGATGAGTCAATCAAAAGCCATTTACGTGTTGTGAGTAGCGCAGGCGAACCGCTCACACCAGAAGTGATTCAGTGGTTTAACCATGATCTGAATGTGAATATTTTTGATCAATACGGGCAAACTGAACTAGGAATGGTGATTGCCAATCATCATGCTTTAGAGCATTACAAGAAAATCGGTTCTGCGGGTTTTGCCATTCCGGGTCATCGTTTTGCTGTACTGAATAAAGACCACCAAGAAGTAGAGCGCGGTGGTGTTGGTGTATTGGCAATGGATTGGTCACAATCACCGCTGATGTGGTTCACAGGCTATGGTGGAAATAACCGTAAAGCATTTGTTGGAAACTACTATTTAACGGGGGATACCGTTCGATTGAATGAAGACGGTGGTGTCGATTTTATTGGACGTGCTGACGATGTCATTACAACGTCAGGCTATCGTGTCGGACCTTTTGATGTTGAAAGCACCTTATTGGAATGTGAAGAGGTTTTGGAGTCTGCGGTGGTCGGTAAACCTGATCCTGAACGTACCGAGATTGTGAAAGCCTTTGTGGTATTAAAACTGCAATATCAAGCCAGTGCAGAGTTGATGAATAAGTTACAAGACTATGTGCGTTCACGACTGTCTAAACATGCTTATCCAAAAGAAATTGAATTTGTTGAAGGGTTACCGAAAACATCGAGTGGAAAGATTCAGCGTAATCTTTTAAAGCAGCAAGAAATTGCAAAAGCACAAACTATGCAAAAAGCGGGTTAAAGCATCGAACTGGGTATGATTAAAAGTCACTATTAAAAATACTCACCATCAAAAAAACCGCCATTAGTGAACTGAACCCTATAAGTTGGACACAACTTGTAGGGTGTTTTTATGAAATACGATTTAAAGTTCAAGCAAGCTGTCATTGCATATTATGCTCAAGGGCAGACATACTCTTCAACA